>JAZNOR010000001.1:0-73250 GCA_045589235.1 Eubacteriales bacterium
TTCCGAGCTGGTTAGACTTAAACAAGAACACATTAGAGGCTAAGGTTATTGATCTTCCGAAGCGCGAAGAGATTGACCTTCCGGTTGAGGAGCACCTCATCGTCGAGTTGTACTCCAGATAATAGTTGGGGTAACTTTGCAATGCTGTTTGTATTGCAAACCCTCGAAGCTACTGTAAGTCGCAAAGAATGTGCAGTATCTATCTATGCTGCCTAACAAGGAGGGTAACCATTGATGATAGAAATTGAGAAACCACGCATTGATTGTCTTGACTTAGCCGAGGATGGTTCCTACGGCAAGTTCGTTGTTGAGCCGCTTGAACGCGGTTACGGCACAACTCTTGGCAACTCATTGCGCCGCGTACTCCTTTCATCACTGCCGGGTACGGCTGTGACTGATATTAAAATTGCAGGTGTTTCCCACGAGTTCTCCACAATCCCGGGTGTAACCGAGGATGTAACGGATATTATCCTCAATGTTAAGGGAATTGTAGCTCGCCTTCATGGTAATGAGAGCAAGACCGTTTACATTGAAGCTGCCGGTGAATGCGAAGTTTGCGCAGGCGATATCAAAACTGACGGTGAGGTTGAAATTTTAAATCCTGACCTTCACATCGCAACACTTGGCGCAGATGCAAAGCTCTCAATGGAGCTTACCATTAACCACGGCCGCGGATATGTTCCGTCGGAGCGCAACAAGCCGGCACAGTCGGTTATCGGTGTGCTTCCGGTAGACTCGATTTATACTCCGGTTCACAAGGTGAACTACACTATTGAAAACACCCGTGTCGGCAATATGACCGATTTTGACAAGCTCACACTTGAGGTATGGACAAATAAGACAATCAGTGCGCGTGATGCCGTATCATACGGCGCTAAGATTTTAGCAGACCACTTAGCACTCTTTATTGACTTATCTGAGGATATCGGCAATACCTCAATTGTTATCGAAAAGCCCGAAGCACAGCAG
Source organism: Eubacteriales bacterium (assembly GCA_045589235.1). Taxonomy (GTDB): domain Bacteria; phylum Bacillota; class Clostridia; order Oscillospirales; family JAAYXM01; genus RGIG7332. Next base: position 970 of record JAZNOR010000001.1, read on the forward strand.
GATAAGGTGCTTCAGATGACAATTGAAGAGCTTGACCTTTCAGTTCGCTCCTTCAACTGCTTAAAGCGCGCAGGCATTAACACTGTTGAAGACCTCGTTGCTAAGACACAGGAGGATATGATGAAGGTTAGAAATCTGGGTAGCAAGTCGCTTGAAGAAGTTATCAACAAGCTCGATGCAATGGGTCTCGCACTCAGCTCAGAGGAAAACTAAGAACTTATTAAGAATCCGCTTACCATACGACAACCCGTCGTATGGTAAGTGTGAGATTAAAAATTCAATTACCACTTAAAAAGGAGGTATTTCGATGCCCGGAACAAGAAAACTCGGCAGAGCAACCGACGCTCGCAAGGCTATGCTTCGCGCAATGGTTACTTATCTGCTCGAGAATGGGAAGATTGAAACTACCGTTATGCGTGCGAAGGAAGTTCGTCCGCTTGCGGAGAAGATGATTACACTCGGCAAGACAAACACTCTTCACACAAGAAGACAGGCTCTTGCTTTCATTACAAAGAAAGACGTAGTCAAGAAGTTATTTGACGAAATTGCACCGAAGTATGCTGATCGTAACGGCGGTTACTGCCGTATCACAAAGCTCGGTCCGCGTCAGGGTGACTGTGCTGAAATGGCAATCATCGAATTAGTTTAATTTAAATTTAAAGAGGTTTATCTCGAAAGCTGTGTTCGAGATAAACCTCTTTTTTCTTGCATATTGCATATAAAATATACAATATATGGGCATAAAAGGGGCTAAATATTGCGGATTTTAAAATTTTTCACAACATATTGTGTTTTAATCTTGTGTACAAAGTGCATAAATATACTAAGTAAATGCATAAAAAGATGTTTAATTTTATAAAATATACAAAAACTTACGAAAATTCGCAAAAAACTCTTGCATAAAAATTCAAAAGGTGTTATAATAAGCACAATGAAAATAATGTTTAAGGAGATAGAGTTATGAGTCAGATTAAAAAAGCAGTCCTTGCATATTCCGGAGGACTTGACACATCAATCATTATTCCGTGGTTAAAGGAAAATTACGGTTGCGAAGTTATTGCAGTTGCTGCTGACGTTGGTCAGGGTAAAGAGTTAAACGGTCTTATCGAAAAGGCAATTGCAACGGGCGCAAGCAAGTGCTACATTGAGGATTTAAAGGAAGAATTCGTTGATGAGTACATTATTCCGACAATGAAAGCAGGCGCAGTTTACGAGGGTAGCTACTTGCTCGGAACTTCTTTTGCTCGTCCGATTATCGCTAAGAGAATCGTTGAGATTGCAAAGAAGGAAGGCGCAGATGCAATCTGCCATGGTTGCACAGGTAAGGGTAACGACCAGGTTCGTTTTGAGCTTGCAATTAAGGCTTTCGCGCCGGAGCTTAAGATTATCGCTCCGTGGAGAGAGTGGGATTTAAAGAGCCGTGATGAAGAAATTGCTTATGCAGAAGCTCGTAACATTCCGCTTAACATCACACGTGAGACAAACTATTCAAAGGATATGAACCTCTGGCACTTATCACACGAGGGCTTAGACCTTGAGGATCCGGGCAACGAGCCGATGTATGATAAAATCTTAGAGCTCGGCGTTACTCCAGAAAAGGCACCGGATACTCCTACCTACATTGACATCGCATTTGAGAAGGGTGTTCCGGTAGCGCTCGACGGCAAGAAGATGAAGGCTCTTGACATTATCTTAGAGCTTAACAAAATCGGTGGCGCAAACGGTATTGGTATCGTTGACCTCGTTGAGAACCGTCTTGTAGGTATGAAGAGCCGTGGCGTTTATGAGACTCCGGGCGGAACAATTCTTTATAAGGCTCACGAGTTTTTAGAGACTCTTTGCCTCGATCGCGACACACATCATTTCAAGGCACAGGCAGCAATCCGTTTTGCAGAGCTTGTATACTTCGGTCAGTGGTACACTCCGCTTCGCGAGGCGCTCTCAGCATTCGTTGACAGCACTCAGGAGAGAGTAACCGGTCACGTTAAGTTAAAGCTCTATAAGGGCAATATCATAAATGCAGGTATGTGGAGCGAATACTCACTCTACGACGAAGAAGTTGCGACCTTCGACGAGGATGAAGTTTACGACCAGAAGGATGCAGAAGGATTCATAAATCTTTTCGGCCTTCCGCTTAAGGTCCGCGCAATGCTCGACAATAAGAGAGAAAATAACAAGTAAAAATAACGTTTGTAAGGGGATTGCCTTGCGCAATCCTCTTGCAAATTTTAAGTAAAAAGGAGAAACCCAAATGAAACTTTGGTCAGGACGCTTTCAAAAAGATGTTGATACATTGGTAAACGATTTTAACTCATCAATTCAGTTCGATGCAAGAATGTACCGAGAGGATATCGAGGGTAGCATTGCACATGCAATGATGCTCGGCCGTCAGGGCATTATATCTATGAGCGAATCTGAGAAAATCGTTAAAACTCTTGGCGAAATTTTAGCAGATATCGAGGCGGGTAAGGTTGAATTTTCACTCGATAACGAGGATATACATATGAATATCGAGCGCATTTTAACCGAGCGCATAGGCGATACAGGTAAGCGTCTGCACACGGCACGTAGCCGCAATGACCAGGTTGCACTTGATATCAGAATGAACCTCAAAAAAGAGGTTATTCGCATTAAAAACTTAGTGCTTGGTCTGCAGGAGGCACTTGCAGATAAGGCTGAGGAAAATTTAGATGCAATTCTTCCGGGCTATACTCATCTCCAGCGCGCCCAGCCGTCAACTGCGGCACATCACTTTATGGCGTATGGCGAAATGTTAAAGCGCGATGTTACACGCCTTGAGGATTGCCTTAAGAGAATGAACACAATGCCTTTGGGCAGCGGTGCACTAGCTGGCACAACTTACCCAATTGACCGCTATTTTGTAGCTGAAAAGCTCGGCTTTGACGATATTACAAATAACTCACTCGACGGCGTTTCCGATCGTGACTTTGTAATTGAGTTTGCATCCTGCCTTTCTATGATTATGATGCACCTTTCACGTTTTTCTGAGGAGATCATTCTCTGGTGCTCATGGGAATTTTCATATATCGAGCTTGACGATGCTTATTCAACAGGCTCATCAATTATGCCGCAGAAAAAGAATCCGGACGTTGCAGAGCTCGTCCGCGGTAAAACAGGCAGAGTTTACGGCTCTCTCATGGGTCTTCTCACGATGATGAAGGGTTTACCGCTTGCATATAACAAGGATATGCAGGAAGATAAGGAAGCAATCTTTGATGCGATTGATACAGTTGCTCAGTGTTTAGATGTATTCACCCCGATGTTTAAGACAATGACAATTAAGAAGGACAAGATGAGAACTGCGGCAGCAGGTGGCTTTATCAATGCAACCGACGCGGCAGACTATCTTGTTAAAAAGGGAATGCCGTTCCGCGATGCGTATATGATCGTCGGAAAGCTCGTTACCTATTGCATCACATCGGGCAAAACCCTTGACACATTAACTTTAGATGATTATCACACCATTTCACCGGTGTTTGAAGATGACGTGTACGAAGCCCTTGACCTTGCAGTTTGCGTTGACGGACGTAAAGTACCGGGCGGCCCTGCAAAGGAAGAGGTAATGCGTCAGATTACATTACTTCGTGAATTTATTGCAGAAAGGAAGTAGAGCAAGATGAAAAAAGTAGGAATAATCGGAGCTACCGGCTACGGCGGCGTTGAGCTTGTTCGTCTCTTGCTCGACCATCCGGCAGTTGAGCTTTGCAAATTAAGCTCCGTTTCATTTGAGGGTAAAAAGATATCCGATGTTTACCCAACTCTTTATACGATTTGTGACGATACACTAAGAGGTCAGGACGAGGTTGTAAATAGCTGTGATATTATTTTCGCTGCTCTTCCGCACGGTCTCTCTCAGCCACTTGCAAAGCAGTGCGACGAGAAGGGAATCTTGTTTATCGATTTAGGTGCAGACTTCCGCCTTGACGATGAAGATGTTTATAAAAAATGGTATGGCTGTGAGTTTGAGGATAAGGAACTTCAGGCAAAATCAGTTTATGGCCTTTGCGAATTCAATCGTGAGCAGATTAAAAAGACAAATATTATCGCAAACCCGGGCTGTTATCCAACATCGATTGCCCTTGGTTTATATCCGGCACTTAAGAATAAAATGTGCAAGACTACGGGTATTATCATCGACTCAAAATCCGGCGCAACCGGTGCCGGCAGAAGTCTTACACAGAACACTCATTTTACCGAGCTAAACGAAGGCTTTGCTCCGTATAAAGTTGGCAAGCATCGCCACACTCCGGAAATTGAGCAGACTCTCTCAAAAATGTCAGGCGAGGATGTTAAGGTTACTTTCGTTCCTCATCTTCTGCCGATAAACCGCGGAATTGAATCCACAATTTATGTGGATAAAAACGGCGATTATACATTGCAGGAGCTCCGCGATTTGTATGTTAAATTCTATAAAGACGAAAAATTTGTTACCGTTCTGCCACTTGGTAGCGCAGTTAATCTTCGAAATGTCAGAATGACAAATCAGTGCCAGATTTCGTTGCACGAGGATGAGCACACGGGCAAGATTATAATTGCATCGGTAATTGACAATATGGTTAAAGGTGCCGCAGGACAGGCTATTCAGAATATGAATATAGCTCTCGGAATTGACGAGGATACCGCACTTCCGATTCTTGCACCGGCATTTTAGTTAGGAGAAATTTTATGAAAAACATTTCAGGTGGCGTGTGTGCCCCGCAGGGCTTTAAGGCATCAGGCCTTCACTGCGGAATGCGAAAAAATAAAGAGCGCCGTGATGTAGCGCTTATTTCCTGCGATACGCTTTGTAATGCGGCTGCTACTTATACAACAAACAGAGTTAAGGCAGCACCCGTTTACTTAAATATGCAGAATATGCAGAGAGGCAAAATGCGTGCTGTGATTGCAAACAGCGGTAACGCTAATGCTTGTGCACCAAACGGTATGGAAAAAGCACAGAAAATGTGCGATATTACAGCAAAAGCTCTTGGGATTGCGCCAAATGAGGTTTTCGTTTGCTCAACCGGTGTAATCGGCGTCGAGCTTGACACAACTCCGATTGAAAAAAATATTGATAAATTAGTTGCATCACTTTCAACAAACGGCGGTGACGATGCGGCAAATGCGATTTTAACAACAGATACCGTTAAAAAAGAGATTTCACTTGAGTGTGAAATCGGCGGTAAGACCGTTAAAATGGGTGCAATGGCAAAGGGGTCGGGTATGATTCACCCAAATATGGGCACAATGCTCTGCTTTATCACAACGGATGCAAACATTGAGTCAGATGTGCTTCAGAGTGCACTTCTTTCCGTTGTTAAGCGCACATTTAACCGAGTATCCGTCGACGGTGATACATCAACAAACGATACGGCAGTAATTTTGGCTTCCGGCCTTGCAGGAAATGCACCGATTGTTGAAAACTCTGCAGAATATGATGCATTTTATAAAATGCTCTTTGCAGTATGCGAGCATCTTGCTCGTGCAATCGCTAAAGACGGCGAGGGCGCAACTCACCTTATTACTTGTACAGTAGATGGAGCAAGCACAGAAGCTAAGGCAGAAAAGCTTGCAAAGTCAATTATTTCATCTTCTCTAACAAAGGCGGCAATGTTTGGCGCTGATGCAAACTGGGGCAGAGTGCTTTGCGCAATGGGATACTCGGGCGAAGATTTTGAGCCTGATGAAGTTACAATCTCATTTGCATCAAAGGCTGGCGAAATTATCGTTTGTGAAAACGGTCGTGGCCTTGTTTTCGATGAAGATTTAGCTAAGAAAATTTTAACCGAGGCGGATATCGAAATCCGTGCAAAATTATCAGAGGGAAATGAATCAGCAACCGTTTGGGGCTGTGACCTTACTTATGATTATGTTAAAATTAACGGAGATTACAGAACATAGGAGAATCTAAGATGGATATGCAGTTAGATCGTGCACAAGTGCTTACAGAAGCACTTCCATACATACAGAAATATTATAATAAAACTGTTGTTGTTAAATACGGTGGAAACGCAATGACAAGCGATGAGCTAAAAAGCGCAGTTATTAAAGACATCGTGCTTTTATCGCTCGTCGGTGTAAATGTCGTTGTCGTTCACGGCGGCGGACCTGAGATTAACGCGATGTTCAAGCGCGTTGGTAAAGAGAGCAAGTTCGTTAACGGTCTTCGCTATACCGATGACGATTCTATGGATTTAGTCCAGATGGTGCTTGCAGGCAAGCTCAATAAAGAAATCGTTTCAATCATCAATCAAGCAGGAGGTCGAGCTATTGGCCTCTGCGGAATTGACGGCGGAATGTTCAAAGCAGAAAAGTTAACTGAAGACGGTTTCGATTACGGCAGAGTCGGCGAAATCACTGAGGTAGACACATCTGTCATCGAGGATGCAATCAAATGCGGGTTCATTCCTGTTGTTGCAACCGTTGCTCAGGGCGAGGACGGAAGTTATAACATAAATGCAGATACCGCGGCAGCAGCTTTAGCCGCAGCACTCGGTGCAGAAAAGCTTATGTTACTTACGGATATTGCAGGCCTTCTTCGCGACCCATCTGACCCGTCAACTTTAATTTCAGATATAAATGTATCCGAAATTCCGAAACTCCAGCGCGATGGAGTAATCTCGGGCGGAATGATTCCTAAGATTGATTGCTGTGTCGAGGCGGTTCGTCAGGGTGTTGCGCAGGCAAATATCGTTGACGGTCGTGTACCACACTCAATTCTTATGGAAATGCTGTCTGATGCAGGTATCGGAACTATGATTTACGGCGAAAGGTGTGTGTAGACTTTGTTAAGTTCACAGCAGATTAAAGAAAAAGATTCGCAGTATATAATGCAGACCTATGGTCGCTTTCCTGTTGCGATAGTTCGCGGTGAGGGTAGTACGGTTTACGACCCTGAGGGAAATGAATATATAGATTTCACAAGCGGTATCGGCGTTTGCAGCGTTGGTTACGGTAATAAGAAATGGGCAAAGGCAATTGCAGAACAGGCAGAAAAGCTTGGTCACATTTCAAATTTATTCTTTACCGAGCCGTCTGTAATTTTAGCAGAACGCCTTTGCAAGGCATCGGGAATGAGCAAAGTCTTTTTCTCAAACTCGGGTGCAGAGAGTAACGAGGGTGCAATTAAGCTTGCAAGAAAGTATAGCTTTGATAAATACGGCGAGGGTAGAAGTAAGATTATAACTCTCATTCAATCCTTCCACGGCAGAACGGTAACAACACTTGCTGCAACAGGTCAGGATGTGTTTCACACAAATTTCTATCCGTTTACCGAGGGCTTTGAACACGTTCCTGCAAACGATTTTGATGCGCTTAAAGCAGCACTGTCAGACGATGTTTGTGCTGTAATGATGGAGCTTGTTCAGGGCGAGGGCGGTGTTTTACCGCTTGATCGCGAATATGTTAAAAAGGTGCAGGAAATCTGCAACGAGCGCGATATTCTTCTTATGATAGACGAAGTTCAGACAGGAATGGGAAGATGCGGAAAGCTCTTTGCGTTTATGGAATATGGAATTGAGCCCGACGTTGTAACAACAGCTAAGGGCATTGCGGGCGGATTGCCGCTTGGCGCAGTTTTTGCAAGCAAGAAAACAGAAAGTGTTCTTACAGCAGGAACTCACGCAACAACCTTTGGTGCTAACCCGATTTGTACCGCCGCAGGTAACACCGTGCTTGATATTTTAGAAGACGGCGTGCTTGAAGATGTAACAAAAAAAGGTAATTACATCCGCAAAAAAATTGAGGCGATGAATTTAAATATCGTTTCGGAAACACGTGGCCTAGGTATGATGATTGGTGTTGTTGTACCAAAAGGCGAGCATAAAAAACTTGCTGCAAAATTAATTGAAAACGGTCTTTTATGTATAACTGCAGGAAGTGACGCGATTCGATTCTTACCGCCGCTTACAATTACTTATGAAGAAATTGATAAAGGCCTTGCAATCTTTGAAAAGGTATTAAAGGAGGAGAAATAATGAAAAAGGATCTCTTGAAGCTTACCGACTTATCCCGTGAGGAGTTAACTCACATTTTAGACGTTGCAGACCAGCTTAAATACAATCAGAAGCACGGTATCCCGCATAAAATTTTAGAGGGCAAAACTCTCGGTATGATTTTCCAGAAATCATCCACACGTACACGCGTATCCTTTGAGGTTGGTATGTTCCAACTCGGAGGTCACGCGCTCTTCCTCTCAACATCTGACATTCAGACGGGCAGAGGTGAGTCAATCCGCGATACCGCGCGCGTGCTTTCACGCTACTGTGACGGTATTATGATCCGCACCTACGGCCAGGATGAGGTTGAGGAGCTTGCTGAATACGCAAGTATTCCGGTAATCAACGGTCTTACAGACTATTGCCATCCGTGCCAGGTGCTCGCAGATTTAATGACAATCCGTGAGAAGATGAGCACTCTTGACGGTCTTCATATGTGCTACATTGGCGACGGAAATAATATGGCAAACTCTCTCATCGCCGGCGGTCTTATCACCGGTATGAAGGTAACCGTTGCAACACCGAAAGGTTATGAGCCGGATCCGCAGATTTTAGAATTTGCAAAACAGTACGGCGATAAGTTTAAATGGTATGAGGATGTAATGGAAGCATCCCGCGGTGCTGATGTTCTTGTAACCGATGTTTGGGCAAGCATGGGTCAGGAAGCTGAAATTGCTGAGAGAAAGAAAATCTTCACAGGCTATCAGATTAATTCAGCGGTTATGGAAAATGCAAACGACGGCGCAATCGTTCTCCACTGCTTACCGGCACACAAGGGTGAGGAGATTACCGAGGATGTCTTCGAAAAATATGCAGATTGCATCTTTGACGAAGCTGAAAACCGCTTACATGCTCAGAAAGCTGTTATGGCAATACTTATGGGCGACCACAAATAAACAAAAAAGCAACTTCGTTTAGAAGTTGCTTTTTATATTATAAAGTGCATTTAATACCAGCCAGTTTTGAGGAAATGCACGCATTGCATTCCAATACCCTGCACCGCGCAGAGAATATTTAGGGATTAGCGCAAGCTTTGCCGCAATTGAGCGTGCATCCTCAAACCATACTTCATGTGCACGACCGAGAGAATCAATATAGTTAAAAAACGGAGTTTGCGAGTAGTCGTCAAAGAATATTTCAGCGCCGTAACGCGCGGCGAGAGCTATTGCCTCCTGACTTGAAATGGACGGTGCGCGCGACGAGCCTTGAATATAGGGCAGCGTCCAGTCGTAGCCATAGTTTGGAACCCCTAAAAATATTTTATTTGCAGGAATTTCGGTCAGGGCATATTCTAAAACTGCGCGCACATTGGGAAGCGGTGCAACCGCAAGCGGAGGGCCGTAGGTATATCCCCATTCGTAAGTCATAAGTAAAACTGCATTTGCCGCCTCTCCCAAAGCTTTGTAATCGTGTCCCTCATAGAGAAGACCGCGCTGAGTTGCTGAAGTTTTTGGCGCAAGAGCAACGATTACCTCATAGCCTTCTGCATTTAGCCTGCGCGTGGCGTTTCCGACAAATGCGGCATATAGCGGCGCTTCTTCAGGGAAAATAAATTCAAAGTCAATGTCGAGCCCGCGGTATCCTTTGTCAATCATCGTAGTAAGAACATTGTTGATTAAAATATTTTGCAGATTTATATTATTTAAAATAACACTTGCAAGCTCGTTGCTGAAATTTCCGTTTTCAGTAAGGGTAGATAAATGCATAAGTGGCGCAGTTTGGTATTCATTTGCCGTCTCAATTAAAAACGCGTCGTTTAAATCAACTAAAGTGCCCTCTTCGGTAAATCCGTATGTAAATGGAGTTAAGTAAGTTAAATAAGGGAGTGTCTGCCTAAGTAAGCTTTCGTTTATAAACGGGTATGCATATGCATTTACATCCATTTCGTAAGTTTTCTCACCGCGGTATGAAATAACAATAGTCTCACCGGGGAAAATATTTTCTTCACCGCGCAAACGGATGTTGTTTCGGTATAGAGTATTGAGTGAAACGCCGTAAAGGTTTGCAATTGAGCGCAGAGTATCACCGGGTCGGACAGTGTGTATTTGCTCGGGAAATAAAATAACAAGAACCTGACCTACAACAAGGGGCTGATTTTGTGGCAATTCGTTATTGTATATAATTGAGCTCTCGGTAACACCGTAAAGTCTTGCTATTGAAAATACGGTTTCGCCTGCGCGTACAATGTGCAACTCCATAAAAACCACCTCTACATAAATTTATGCAGAGGTGGTTTTAATATTACTTTAAATCGTCATTATAATGTGCGCGCTCACCGCCGATAAATTTAGGTCTTGTTCTCGCGCAGATTATCGGCGCTTCGCCGATTGACTTAATTGATAAACGAGTAGGCACGGCAACTTTCTTAAGATGCATACCGATGAGTGTTCCGCCGATGTCAAGCCCTGCATCAGCAGAGATTTCTTCAACTGCAACCGGGTCGTGAAAAGCAGAATAAGCAGTTGTTGCAAAAGAGCCACCTGCCTTAGGCTGCGGAACGACGTTGCAAACCTCACGCATCTGCGCCTTGGCAACCTCACGCTCAACAATGATTGCGCGATTTAAATGCTCGCAACACTGTGCGGCAAGGAAAATTCCTTTAGCGCAGAGTTCTGGGTAAACTGCATTGAATATCGCCTGCGCGGTCGGAAGACTTGAATCAGAGCCAATTTTATGACCACACACCTCACTTGAACTGCAACCTATAACCAAAACGTCACCGGCTTTTAAGTTTGCTGCTTCAATAAGCTCGCAAACTGCAAGACGAGCATCGTTTGCTATTTTCTCTAACATAAAATTCATCTCCTTTAATTTAATTATAGCTTAAATAAACAAAATAATCAAGGACAAGGCTGAGCGTATAGCAAAGATATTTTTAAAATATAGTAAGGTGAGGTGATAATATGGTAATTCGTTTGAAAAAGCGAAGTGTTTTTGTTGTGGCGCTCATACTCGCGCTTACACTTGCAACCACATTTTTAGGAAATAATGAAACAGTAACGGTAAATTCGGAAATAACAAATTGGGGCTTAAGCTTTGGGAAAGAGGGAGAGGCACCGCGTGGAAATGCAAGTGCGGAATCACTTTCTGAATATGATGCGTATTTTATCGATACTACAGATGAGAAAAAATTATATTTAACCTTTGATGCAGGGTTTGAAAACGGCTATACACCGCAGATTCTAGATGTGTTAAAGGCGCACGATGTTAAAGCTACCTTCTTTCTCGTTTCAAATTATATAGACACGGCACCTGAGCTTGTCCGACGAATGGTTGAGGAGGGGCACACGGTTGCAAACCACACTGCATCACATCCGGATATGTCAAAAATTGAGAGTAAAGAAAGCTTTTTAAAAGAGCTGTGTACACTGGAAGAAAAATATAAAGAAGTTACAGGTAAGGAAATGCAGAAAATCTACCGCCCACCGCAGGGAAAATTCAGCACACAGAATTTAACGTTTGCACAGGAATTAGGATATAAAACCGTTTTTTGGAGTCTCGCGTATGTAGATTGGTATACGGATAATCAGCCAACGCGTGAGATGGCGTTTTCAAAACTTATTCCGCGAACTCATCCGGGTGCGATCGTGTTGCTACACAGCACTTCAAAAACAAATGCTGAAATTTTAGATGAGCTTTTAACGCGTTGGGAGAATGCAGGCTTTAGAATAGCACCGATTGACGAGCTTTTTTAAATTGTGTTATAATGTAACACAAAGGAGGTGCTTTATATGGCGACAACAATTGGAATTTTTGCGCACGTTGATGCAGGAAAAACCACTCTGTCCGAGCAGATTTTATATAACACGGGAACACTTCGCGCGCTCGGAAGAGTTGATGAGAAAAACGCATACTTAGATCATGATTTGATAGAACGTGCGCGTGGTATTACAATTTTTGCGGATGAAGCACCTTTTTCAATAAATGGTAAAAATTTTTTTATTATCGATACACCGGGCCATGCAGATTTTGGCGGAGAGATGGAGCGCAGTATGTGCGCAATCGACTGCGCAGTTCTGGTAATCAGTGCGGTTGAAGGGATAGAGAGTCATACACGAACGGTTTGGGAGCTTCTTAGAAAAAATAAAATCCCAACGGTTATTTTTATAAATAAAATCGATAGAGCGGGAGCAGATGCAAACGCGATACTCAACGCAGTAAAAAACAGATTTAGTGAAAGTTCAATTTTGTTTGAGAATCCTGAAGAAGAGCTTGCAACAATAAACGATGAATTATTAAATGCATATCTTGAGGGAGATGAAAATTTCGACAGTCTGATAAAAAAGGCGGTATTAAGCTGTGAGGTTTATCCGGTGGTTTTTGGCTCTGCTCTCAAAGGTGAAGGAGTAGATAAGCTTCTTGAAATCTTGGAAAACTACTGCCACCGTGAACATGATGACGAGGGTGATTTTTCAGCTTTAGTATATAAAGTGCGTCATGAAAAGGGAATTGGCAGAATAACATATCTTAAAATTTTATCAGGCTCACTTTTGCCACGAACAGTTATAAATACGCCTGCCGGCGATGAAAAATGCGGAGAACTGAGAAGAATAAGTGGTGGGAAATCGGAAACCGTTAAAAAAGCGGTTGCAGGTGAACTTGTTGCAGTCGGCGGACTTTCTGCAAAAGTGGGCGATACGGTCGGAGAAAAGGCAAAGCGAGAGCATAAATTCAACTTAATCCCACTTCTTTCAGTGCGAGTATCGGCAGATAAAGAAGTGCCCATTCCTGAGCTTTTAGGCGATCTGCGAGAGCTTGAGGATGAGGAGCCGTTATATCAAATTGCTTATAACGCAGAGCTTTCTGAAATTCACGTTCAGGTTATGGGAGAAGTACAGCTTGAAGTTTTAAAAAGTGTTATGCAGGAGCGATTTGGGATAGAGATAACTTACGGCGAGTGCGAAGTGGTTTATAAAGAGACGATTTCGCAACCTGTTTACGGCTTTGGCCATTACGAGCCGCTTCGCCATTACTCCGAAGTACATTTTAGGCTTGAACCGAACCCGGGGCGTGGAATTGAATTTGAAAGTGAAGTTTCGCAGGATGTTTTCGGTGCGAGCTGGCAGCGACTCATTCGCACACACGTTTTTGAAAAAACTCACCGCGGAGTACTTGTCGGCGCACCGATTGAGGATATTAAAATTGTTCTGATAGCAGGAAAAGCGCATGAGAAGCACACAGAGGGGGGCGATTTCCGCGAGGCGACATACCGCGGAATACGTCAAGGTCTTATGAAGGCAAAAAGCGTTTTACTAGAGCCGTGGCTCAATTTTGAAATAGAATGCGAGCCAAGTCTCACGGGCAGAATTTTAACGGATATTCAAGTCTCGGGTGGGCGGTATGATGCGCCTGAATTTATGGGTGAAAACCAAATTATTCGAGGCGCAGCACCTGCAAAGATACTAATTTCATATGCACGTGAATTAATTCCGATAAGCGGCGGTAAGGCGCGCATATCGCTTAAATTCTATAAATACTTGCCGTGCAGAGAGCAAGACGAAGTGGTTAAAAAGCTCGGATACGAAGCAGAGCGCGATGTGGAAAACACAGCAGATTCAATTTTCTGCATAAAAGGTGCAGGAGTTACGATTAAATGGGATAAGGCGGAGGAGTCAATGAATCTTCCGCTACCAAAAAAACCGTTGCAATAGCAACGGTTTTTTTATTTAATTTAAAATTGCGATTGCAAGGTTTAAATACGCCGCAAAAGTAAGCCATATAAGATATGGAATTTGTAAATATCCTGCAACAGGTCTCGCTCTGTAAAACGAAACAATCATTGAAAGAACAAGTGCCCATAAGATAATTAACCAAACAAATGCGAAAGTGTATGCCTGCATATTAAAGAAAAGAATCGGCCAGATAAAATTCACAATCAGTTGCACAGCGTAAATTGTGAGAGCCACTGATTTGTTTTGCGCGTTTGACACATAAACGAGGTATGCAGAGATAGCCATAAGTGCGAAAAGAATCGTCCAAACAACGGGAAAAAGCCAGCTGGGCGGAGCAAGTGGCGGGGTTTCAATCTGCCCGTAAATCATCATTGAATCACGCGTTACAAAAGCAGACAGCGCGCCTACGCCAAGCGCGATAAGAAGCGAAACAATTAGTTCTTTCCATTTGATTTTCATAAAAATCACCTCGAAATAGCGTATGTATTTCGAGGTGAAAATATTCATTATTCCCAGGTTTTCCAGATATCGGGACAGTAGCCGACTGTGACACTTTTTCCGTTACGCACAAACGGCGCGTTATAAAGCGATGGATTTTCGAAAAGCTTGTCAATTATCGCCGCTTCATCCGCGAGATACGCAATAAATGAGCTTTCATAGTCGCGCGCCTTTTTATTTATCATAGCATCAAGACCGACGGCAGCTTTTACCGTTTCAAATTCACGCGGGCTCAGGCCATAACGCGCAAGGTCAATTAACTGATATTTAATTCGTCTTTCTTTAAAATAACGCTCTGCCTTTTTCGTATCAAAGCTTTTTGCCATTCCGTAAATTTGAATATTCATACAGCACCACCTGAAAAAATTATAAAATAAGTATAGCATATTTTTTTGCATTATGCTATACTAAATATGTACCCGATTTTTAAGATGTTTTTTCTGCGAAAAAGGGGCGAGAAATTTAAACGCTACCCGTGTATTAAAGTCGCCCTTTTTGGGCGACTTTTTGTTTTGGAGAGATTTGTATGAACAGAATTGCACTTATCGGAATTATAGTTGAAGATGGAAGTTCAACGGCAAAATTAAATGAAATTCTGCACGAATATGCGGAATATATTGTCGGCAGAATGGGTGTGCCGTACAGAGACCGCGGAGTGTGTATTATAAGCATAATCGTCGATGCGGAAAATAACATAATCAGCGCAATGTCGGGAAAGCTGGGTCAGCTTCCCGGTGTTCAGATCAAAACCATGTATGCAAAGGCAGGCGATGCGAATGGATAAAGAAAAGCTTGCGTCGGCAATCTCACAAGAAGATTTCAGCGAATATTACAGTAAAGCGCATAAAGTATGTCGTGAAGTTAAAGGCGATGTTGTTCATCTGCGCGCGATAATTGAATTTTCAAATTATTGCCGAAGAAACTGCGCATATTGCGGTTTAAATTGCGAAAATGCAAAGCTAACTCGTTACCGTATGGAGCCCGAGGAAATAATTGATGTCGGAATCCGAGCGCATCGCGCAGGTTATAAAACGCTTGTAATGCAGTCGGGGGAAGACCCGTATTATACACGTGAAATGATTGGCGAAATTGTTAAAGAGCTAGCTGCAGAGGGCATTATAATAACCTTAAGCTGTGGCGAGAGAGAAGAGGAAGAATATAGGTATTGGAAAGAGTGTGGAGCCCATCGCTATCTTTTAAAGCACGAAACGGCAAACAGTGAGCTCTATGCAAAATTGCATCCCGGATATACATTGGATGCGCGAATAAACTGTCTGCGCGCAATTAAGAAAGCGGGATATGAAACAGGAAGCGGTTTTATGATTGGTCTTCCAGGGGAGACGTCTGAGAGCATAGCAGATAATATTTTGCTTTTAGATGAGCTGGATTGCGATATGGCGGGAATCGGTCCGTTTATACCGCATCCCGATACGCCGATGAGGAATGCACATCCCGGTTCTGTAGAGCTTACTCAGCGAGCAGTGGCGCTCACACGAATTATGCGCCCCTTTATGAATCTACCGGCAACGACGGCGCTTGGAGTTCGCGACATGGCGGCAAGAGAGAATGTTTTTTCGCGCGGTGCGAATGTAATTATGCGCAAGGTAACGCCGGAGCCGTATAAGTCATTATATGAAATTTATCCCGCAAAGCTTTCGAAAACAGATATAAAAAAAGAGCGAGAGGAGCTTTGTGAGTTCATAAAAAGTCTGGGTAAAATACCCGAATAAAGGAGAATAAATATGTATAACAGCAAATCAAAAAACGCAGTTGAATTTATAAGCAACGAGGAAATTTTAAAAACAATAGCTTATGCAGAAGAAAACAAGGGGAATAAAGCACTTTTAAAGGAAATTCTTGAAAAGGGAAAGCTTTATAAGGGCTTAAATTACAAAGAGGCAATTACCCTTCTTTTAAGCGACGACGCAGAAATTCAGAATGAAATGTTCGAGCTCGCAATGGAGATTAAGAGAAAAATTTACGGCAACAGAATTGTTATGTTTGCCCCTCTTTACTTATCAAATCACTGTGTTAACGGATGTCGCTATTGCCCGTATCACTACGGCAATAAATGTATCGCACGCAAAAAATTAACCCAAGAGGAAATTAAGCGCGAAGTAATTGCACTTCAGGATATGGGACATAAGAGACTTGCGCTTGAAACGGGTGAGGACCCGGTAAATTCTCCGATTGAATATGTGCTCGAGAGCATTAAAACAATTTACGGAATCCATCATAAAAACGGTGCAATACGCCGTGTTAACGTAAATATTGCGGCGACAACAGTTGAAAATTACAGAAAACTCAAAGAAGCAGGAATCGGTACTTACATCCTTTTCCAGGAAACATATGATAAGGAGCGCTATGAATATCTCCATCCGACCGGACCTAAGCACAACTATGCTTATCATACCGAGGCTATGGACCGCGCTATGGAGGGAGGAATTGATGATGTCGGCATCGGCGTACTTTTCGGGCTTTCAGACTATCGTTATGACTTTATCGGGCTTTTGATGCATGCACAGCACTTAGAGGACACATTCGGCGTAGGACCGCACACAATCAGTGTTCCGCGTATTCGACCTGCTGCGGATGTTGACCTTACCGAATATCCGAATGCGATTGACGACGAATTATTCAGAAAGCTTGTTGCAGTGCTCAGAATCGCCGTCCCGTATACAGGAATTATTATTTCAACACGTGAATCTGAGCAATCAAGAGCTGATGTATTAAAGGTTGGCGTTTCGCAGATAAGCGGAGGCTCATCCACAAGTGTTGGCGGATATGTTGAAAAAGAAAAGGAAGAGGAGAATTCCGCGCAGTTTGAGGTTAACGATACACGCACACTTGATGAAATTGTAGGCTGGCTTATGGAGCTTGGATATATGCCGTCGTTCTGCACTGCGTGCTACCGAGAGGGAAGAACGGGTGACCGCTTTATGCAGCTTGCAAAAACAGGTCAGATTGCAAATGTCTGCCAGGCAAATGCAATTATGACGCTCAAGGAATATTTAGAGGATTACGCGAGCGATAACACAAAGAAAATCGGCGAAAAGCTCATTGCAGAGGAATGCACACGTATCCCGAATGAAAAAGTTCGCGCAACTGTTGAAGAGCATTTATGTGACTTATCTGAAGGAAAACGCGACTTCAGATTTTAAGCTGAGTGGCATCGAACCCCTTAAGGTTTAAAAAACTAAATTTTGCGAAATACTGCATAAAATTCCTCGAACATACGACAGTATAGTTCTCAAATTTTATTTGTCTTTCAACAAAATTTATTGTTTTTTAAACTACATTTTTTAATACAAAAAAATAACAAAAGCAAGACTTGAGTGGTTCGACACCACTCAACTTTAGGAGGAGTTTTTGTGTCACTTAACCAGACCCCAAGTGGAAACAGACTTCACATAACGATACTCGGCCGCAGAAACGCAGGAAAATCAACGCTTATAAATGCACTTGTCGGTTCAGATGTTGCGATAACATCGCCGTATGCGGGAACAACTGCTGATCCTGTGAGCAAGGCGTATGAATTGCACCCAATTGGCCCGTGTCTTATAACCGATACCGCAGGATTTGATGATGAGGGTGAGCTCGGCGCACTTCGTGTTGAAAAGACAAAAGCGGCACTTGATAAAACGGATATTGCAATTTTAGTTTTTGCAGATGAAGATATATCAGAGGAGCTTATTTGGCATAAGCTTTTAAATGATAAGAAAATTCCGACCATTTGTGTTGCAAATAAAAGCGATGTTGTGTCTAATCTTTTAAAAAAATTAAAAGAGCAGGGGATAGATGCAGTTAAAGTTAGTGCGCTAAATAAAACGGGAATAGACGAGCTTAAAAATGCAATTGTGCGCGCTGTACCGTCGGATTACGATGCAATTTCACTTACAGGTCATTTAGTATCGCCAAATGATGTTGTGCTTCTTGTAATGCCACAGGACATTCAGGCGCCGAAGGGAAGACTTATTTTGCCGCAGGTGCAAACGATACGCGATTTGCTCGACGGACACTGTGTCGTAGTCTGCGCAACGCTTAAAGAGTACCCGAATGCGCTAAATGCACTTAAAAATCCGCCTAAGGTTATAATTTGCGACAGTCAAGTGTTCCGCGAAGTATATGAAAAAAAGCCGGAGGGCAGTTTGCTTACCTCATTTTCCGTTATATTTGCAAATTATAAGGGAGATATCGAAGAATTTGTTCGCGGGGCTGAAGCGATATCAAGCCTCAAGCCGGGCGATAATGTGCTGATTGCCGAGGCATGCTTACACAATGCGCAAGACGGAGATATTGCGCGCGTTAAAATTCCGAACCTACTTCGCAAAAAGGTTGGCGGAGAGCTGAATATTGACGTGATAAGCGGAATGAGTTTTAACGATGATCTGTCAAAATATAAGCTTATCATCCACTGCGGCGCTTGTATGTTTAACAGAAAATATGTGCTGTCGCGAATAGAAAAAGCGAGAGAGGCGCAGGTTCCGATAACGAATTACGGAGTGGCACTTGCATATCTAACAGGCATTTTGCCGTATATTGAAGTAAAATAAATTAGGCACCTATGTTAACATAGGTGCCTAATTTATTTATCTGTATCAATATCATCAATTGTTTTGGTAACACCGTGGTGGATTGGTTTCCACTCGACCTTTTTAAACAGAGCTGCAATTGAAATCGGAATATACGTGAAAAGGAATAAGGGGAAGGTAATTACATAGAAAATTTTTTTCCATTTCTTTCCTCGAATTTTCTTCCACTCGGTAATTGTTGTTATCGCACCGAAGAGGAAGATGATACCATAAAACTGCAAAACATTCATACATAATGAAATAACAGTATGGCTGAACATTCTTGGCATTGTTTCGATATTGCAGAACGCAATCACAGCGAAAATAGCATTCATTATGATGGTGAGAAGTGTTACGAACATAGCAGGAGTTACCGTCATAAACATGTCGTAACAGGAGAAGCTTTTTTCAAAAATCGCAGTTTTAACAAGCTTTCTGCCGTATTTTGCAAAGACTTGGTAGAAGCCTTTTGCCCAGCGCATTCTCTGGCGCCAAGACTGTGAAAAAAGCTCGGGCTGTTCATCATAGAGATGTGCAGTGTCGCAATAGCCAATCATACCGCCGTTAATTGCATTGTCGATAGAAAACTCAATGTCTTCGGTGAGCAGGTGATATTTCCAACCGCCGTTTTTAACAATGACTTCATCAGAAACCAAAAAGCCTGTTCCGGAGACCGCGCAGGATGTACCTAAAATCATACGCGCATTGTTAAGATAACGCGCTTCGCGTAAAAACCAAAGCGAAGAGCCTGCGGAAATCCAGTTAGTATCGTAATTCTTTGAGTTGCGGTAGCTTGTTACCATAAGATATCCCGCATCGAAAACAGAATTCATCTCACCAATATAATTTTCATCCAGAAGGTTATCGGCATCAAAGATAAACCAGCCTTCATAACCACGGTCTGCATAGTCTCTATGTAAAATATCAAAAGCATAGTCAAGTGCATAGCCTTTTCCGATAAGCTCGGTATTATTGCGCACAAATACAGTTGCGCCGGCATTTTCTGCAATTTCAGCCGTGTTATCTGTGCAGTTATCGGCGATAACGAAAACATCAACAAGCTCTTTCGGATAATTTTGTTTATTGATACTCTCGATAAGCTGCGCTATAACAGCGCTTTCATTTCGCGCTGAAATAATAATGCCGTATTTGTGATTATTCTTTGCAGTAAAGTGCTTGCTTTTACAGCAAAGTGCAACAATTGTATAAACAATCTGATAAAAATAAAAAACAGTAAATAGAATAAAAACAATTAAATTAAACGAAGTAATAAACGAATACATATAATGCACCTCCGTAATACCATAGAAGTATAACATAAAAAAAAGAAAAATACAATTCTTTTGAGCAAAAAAATGTTTAGCAAAAAGCTTGTTTTGAATGTCGATTTATAGTATTATAGAAAGAATGAGGAGTGATCATCCAATGTTTTCTCAAAAAAGACTTGGCATTATAAAGCTTGCGTTTTACATACTTATCCCTATTGCAACTCTCTTTTTGGTAGAGTGGTTACAAGGGGTTTTTCCTAATGTATTAACATTGAATTTTTGGCTTAATATCGTATGTTATTTTGGTATCTATCTGCTTTTCCACGGAATAACGAACAGTTTGTTTTGGGGAATCGTTCCCGTGCTTGCACTCATTCTGTTTTTTGGAACAACAAATCACTATATGATTGCCATAAGAAGCAAAGCACTGCTCCCGTGGGAAATTTTTGCGCTCACTACCGCAAAAAATTTGAATGGAAATTTTTCGCTCACATTTGAAATTCCCGTTGCAGTAACTATTATTGCGTTTATTATAATAGCAATTTTGGCGTGGAAATTCAGAAAAATAAAACTTTTTAACAATGCCCGTTATGCAACGTTTTTTGCCGGTGTAATTTTGCTTGCAACTCTTTGGGGAATAATGTGGGATGAGCCGAAGAGTATATCCTCCGACCCGTGGTATACCGTTGATGCATCACGCCAGAACGGAATGCTTCTTAATTTAGTGCACAATGCGAAATCCATGATAAATCCCAAACCTGATGGATACTCTGCTGAGCGTGTGCGTGAAATTATCGGAAGTGAAGAGAAAAAAACAGGTTATGATACACCTGATATAATCGTAATTATGGATGAAAGCTTTGCGGATTTATCGTCTATTGCACCGCTTTACGAAGAGCATGATTTTATTCCGTTTATTCGCTCGCTTTCTGAAAACACAATTTCAGGAAACATCCGTGTTTCTGTTTTTGGTGGCGGAACATGTAATACGGAGTATGAATTCTTAACGGGTAATGCAACGCCGATGCTTAGAGTTGGCAGTTACCCTATGGTGCAATTTGTAAAAAAAGATTCTCCGTCGATTGCGAAAACTTTAAAAGCGGCAGGCTACAGGACAATCGGCTTACATTCATTCTATCCGGATGGTTGGAACCGTGATATGGCGTATCCGAAGCTTGGGTTTGATAAATTTTTATGCAATTATGATTTTGAAAATCCGGAATACATAAGAGAGTATATTTCAGATGCCTCATCGTTTGATAAAATAATTGAGCTTTTGGAGGAGGATGCGCAGCCTGCATTTATTTTCAATGTAACTATGCAGAATCACTTTGGCTACGAAAAGGAATTTGATAATTTAACCGAAGATGCGGTGTTCCCTGAAATGGAAGAGTTTCCGCAGGCGAGAAGATATTTTTCGCTACTGTCACTCACGGATAAAGCAGTGCGTGATTTGGTAGAATATTTAGAGAATAGAGAGCGCCCGACGGTTCTTTTGTTCTTTGGCGACCACATGCCGTCGCTTGAGAGCGAGTATTATGATGTTTTAAAAGAGCGTGCAGGGATTTCTGATGATGAGATGCACGTTAAAAAACATACGGTTCCATTTTTTATTTGGGCCAATTATGATATACCGGAGCAAAAGGATCTATATATAAGCTCAAGTTTCTTATCTCCACTATTACTGGAGTGTACCAATGGCCCGATGAGCGAGCATCAGACGTATCTTTCGCGCCTTTTAGAAAAGATGCCGCTTTGGGAAGAAGGAAGTGCTAAAGATGTGCTTGAATATAAAATGGTGCAGTACAATATGGTGTTTGATAAATTCAAAAAGCAAGGAGAGCTTTTCAAATGAAACTGATTTCGTGGAACGTCAATGGGCTTCGTGCGTGTGTGACAAAAGGA
Organism: Eubacteriales bacterium; assembly: GCA_045589235.1. Classification (GTDB taxonomy): domain Bacteria; phylum Bacillota; class Clostridia; order Oscillospirales; family JAAYXM01; genus RGIG7332. Next base: position 22,881 of record JAZNOR010000001.1, read on the forward strand.
TTTGAAAATTTTTTCAGTGAAATAAATGCGGATATTTTCTGTGTGCAGGAAACCAAATTGCAGGAAGGGCAGATTACGCTTGATTTCCCGGGATATTACCAGTATTGGAATAGTGCGGAGAAGAAAGGATATTCAGGCACCGCGGTATTTACCAAACTTAAGCCGAAATCCGTAAAGTACGGTATGGGAATTGCGGAGCACGATACCGAGGGGCGAATGATAACTCTTGAGTTTGAGGAGTTTTATCTTATAAATGTCTATGTCCCGAATGCACAGCGAGAACTTGCGAGAATTGACTACCGCATGGAGTGGGAGAGAGCATTTTTAAAGTATTGTAAAAGCTTTGATAAGCCGGTTATAGTTTGCGGAGATATGAATGTTGCCCGAAGTGCAATTGAGCTTAAGAACCCAAAATCTAATGAAAACAGTGCAGGCTATTCAATTCAGGAGCGCGAGTGTATGCAGAGATTTCTTGACTCGGGATTTATTGATACCTTCCGTTATTTTTATCCCGATGTGACGGGGGCATACACATGGTGGTCGTATATGTACCACGCGCGCGAAAATAATGCTGGCTGGCGTATTGACTATTTTCTGATATCAAAAGAGCTTGAAGAGCGACTTGTTGATGCAAAAATTCACAGCGACATTTTCGGCAGTGACCATTGTCCGGTAGAACTTGAAATTAAATAAAAAAAGAAGTGTCCTAGGACACTTCTTTTTTTATTTTTAAATTTTATTTGCCCATTGCGCGGTCATATGCGCTGTTGCAAATTGTAAGGAGTTCCTGAACGCCGAGCTCATCAAGCTCTGCTTTAAACTTGTCGTACTCGCTCATCGGAGACTGCTTTAAGATAAACTTAGCAAGCATTTCCTTTGTGTAAGTATCAACAGCTACAAAGTACTCGTCGTAAACATCCTGCTCGTCTTCGTCCCAACCAATCCAGTATAACGGGTTCTGGTTGTCAACAGTTGTTTCTCTGAAGTGCTCATAAACCTCTGTTGAAAGCGGGTTCTTTTCAATACCGTAAAGTGTCTTCGACTCAGTACCGCGGAGAGCAACACCCATTGTACCAAAGCCGAACTTAGCGTTCTCTGTCTCACCGGCATCAGCGTCAACAAGCATCTTTCTTGAGCCGTCTTCTAACACTTCGTATGTCTCGCCCTCTTTACCCCATGAAAGAAGCTCTCCAGCCTCGTCGGAGTATAACCAGTCGATATACTTGATTGCATTGGCAATTCTCTTGTCATCGCCTGTGTTGCAGATACCAAAGCCTGTCGGGTTAGTGATATAGTTTGCAATCTTGCCAACACCAATATCAGTAAAGCCTTCCGGCGGGTCCATATAAGCCCATGTGTAATCCGGATTTGACTCACGGCCGGGGGTATTGAAGAAGCTGATACGGCTTACATACTCCGGCATCATAAAGCCGCGGTCTGTAAGGATAAGCTCTTCCCAAGACTTGTTTGAAATTGTAAGGAAGTCAGCAGGAATGAGGTCTTCCTCTAACATCTGCTGGAAGAACTCGATGAGGTCGAGCATAACATCTTCCTGAGCACCGTAGTTCCATTTTTCGTTATTGAAGTCATAGTAGAGACCGTATGTAAAGTATTCTTTCCATAATGAGCCCATAACATCAAGAGCGCCTAAACCGTTACGGAAGCAAAGCGGATAAGAATCCGGATATTTCTTCTTAAGCTCACGAGATACATTGATGAGTTCATCCTTTGTTTCCGGAACTTTTAAGTTGTTTTTCTCAAAGATGTCGCGGCGATGCATCCAAACGCGAGCGTTACCGAAGCCTGCCGGAATTGCACCTGCGAAGTAAACGTTACCGTCACCTGCGCCAAGTGTTGCTAAGAAGCCTTCAGCACCTGCCGGCTGCTCAGCAATGATTTTAGTAAAGTTTGGCATATTGTCGAGATGATCTCTGATGTTTACAAAAGCACCGTCCATAGCGTGAACGTTAATGTCACCCTTGTAGTCCATAAAGAGAAGATCCGGCAAAGATTCCTGAGATGCCATCATAAGGTTAACCTTAGTGATGATATCAGCAGACGGGATTGCGTTAACTTCGAGTTTAGCACCTGTAGCTTCCTCGATGTAGTCCCAGCAAATCCAGTTTTCGTTGTACGGCCATGACGGATGACTCGGAACGGTCATCTTAATGGTTGTACCCTCAGCAAAAACCTTTCCGCCAGCAACCTCGCCACCTGCTTCTCCTGCAGTACCGCCGTTACCGTTACAAGCTGCGAATGAAATCGCCATTGCACCGGCAAGCACTATTGCAAGAATGCGTTTAAATGTGTTCTTCATAAGTTTTCCTCCTTTTATTTTGACTGCTTTTGCAGTTAAATACAGTTGCTATAATGCAATTTAAAAATGATATTTTTTAATTATATCTGCATTATATAGAATAACAGTTGTGTAGCTAAAAGTCAAGTGAATTTATGAAAGATAGCAAATTAAACACAGCTTATTGACATAGGTTTGCAACCTGTTAAACTGTCAAAAAACTAAAAAGCCGACTATAGAGTCGGCTTTTTATTATTTTTGCTTTTCGCGAAGTGTTTCTTCTATCATCATGTCCTTGACCTTCATAAGGCGAGATAAGTTACCGCGCTCATTTTCGTCAAGCTTCATTGTGATATAACGAATTGTTTCATCAAGACGCGGAATCATAAAATGCTCAAGAGCATTTACACGTCTACGCGTTTTTTCTATTTCCTGTGCCAGAAGTTGCGCTGTTTTCTCGGTTTCGGCAAGCTCTAAAAGGTCCGCTGTAACACTTGATAGCTCAGCCACTGCATCGTCAAGCTCGCCTGAGGTCATAGCATAACTGTACGGAAAAATATCTCCGTGCTCGTTGTTTTTCATTTTAAAGTTGTAGATTGGAACATCAACGCTCATTATATTCTTATAGTCCATATCGACAGAAACACTCTGCTTCGGAAGCAAAAGTGCCTGCTCAAAGCTCTCTGGTGACATAACAGCCGATGAGAGCGCAAAGCTTCTCTGTGCGCGGATGAGAGCTTCTTCAACTCGCGCTCGTATTTCGCGGTTTTTCCGCACGATATCCAAAAATTGCTTCATCAGCTCGTCACGCTTATCTTTTAAAAGCTTGTGCCCGCGTCGCGCAGTGTTTATGCGAACCTTAAGCTTTTTGAGCTCCATTCGCGTTGGGTTGACATTAAGTCTTGCCATCGTAAACTCTCCTTATTTTGTCGGAAGATACTTTTCAATATACTCGGGCTTGATTCGCTTAAGCTCGCTCTTTGGAAGGATTGACAAAAGCTCCCAGCCGAGATTTAGCGTCTCTTCAATAGAGCGATTTTCGGTATAACCCTGATTTACGTAACGGCTTTCAAATTCATCTGCAAATTTTGCATAAAGCTTATCGATATCTGAAAGAGCCGCTTCGCCTAAAATTGTCATAAGCTCTTTTGCCTCTTTGCCGCGTGCATAAGCTGCAAAGAGCTGGTTCATTGTTCCGGAATGATCTTCGCGTGTTTTTCCTGCACCGATACCCTTGTCTTTAAGACGAGAAAGTGACGGGAGAACATCGACCGGAGGCTGCATATCCTTGCGGTATAACTCGCGAGAGAGAATAATCTGCCCCTCGGTGATATAGCCGGTAAGGTCAGGAATCGGATGAGTCTTGTCATCCTCAGGCATTGAGAGAATCGGAATCATTGTGATTGAACCGGTGCTGTCAAGCGTTCTTCCTGCGCGCTCATACATAGACGCAAGGTCAGTGTATAAATAACCCGGATATCCGCGGCGAGAAGGGACTTCTTTGCGCGCTGCCGAAACTTCGCGTAGTGCTTCTGCATAGTTTGTGATATCAGTCATAATAACGAGTACATGCATATTCTTCTTAAATGCGAGATACTCTGCCGCGGTAAGCGCCATACGTGGAGTTGAAATACGCTCGATCGCCGGGTCAGATGCGAGGTTCACAAACATAACAGTTCTGTCAATAGCGCCGGTTTTCTTAAAGTCACTGATAAAGAAGTCTGCCTCTTCAAAGGTAATGCCGATAGCGGCAAAAACAACCGCAAACGGTGCATCACTGTTTAAAACCTTGGCTTGGCGCGCAATTTGAGCTGCAAGCTGAGCGTGCGGAAGACCTGAGCCCGAGAAAATCGGAAGCTTCTGCCCGCGAACCAAGGTGTTAAGACCGTCGATTGTTGAAACGCCGGTTTGGATAAATTCATCAGGGTAGTTGCGCGATGCAGGATTCATTGGCATACCGTTAATATTGCGGCGCTCATCGGCTAAAATCTCAGGTCCGTTATCGGATGGTCTGCCCATACCGTCAAAAACACGACCAAGCATATCTTCGCTTACTGCGAGTTCGATTCCGTGACCTAAAAAGCGCGCTTTGCTGTCAGCAAGGTTTATTCCTGCTGAGCTTTCAAAAAGCTGAACGAGTACGTCGTGACCGTTTACTTCAAGAACTTTGCAGCGACGAACTTCGCCATTGGGAAGCTCCACCTCGCCAAGCTCATCGTAAGAAACGTCAACGACATTTTTCACGAGCATAAGAGGGCCTGCTACTTCCTGGATGGTACGATATTCTTTTAGCATAATTACTGTACCTCCCCTGCAATAAGTGCTTCAATTTCGTCGTTCATAAGGTCTGCAATTGCAGAATACTGAACCTCATAATCAGCCTCGGAGATATCCTTTGCACGGCCGATTCGCTCTCTTGCAGAGATTGAGAAGAGGTCCTTCATAGATGCGCCTGCATCAAGTGCCTTCTTACCAAGTGTGTTAAAGCTTAGTATAAGCGATAACAGTTTTGCTTGTTTAGCTAAAGATGAATATGAATCGGTATCTGAGAACGCATTCTGCTGCAAGAAGTCCTCGCGGATAATCTGCGCGGTTTCAAGTGTTAATCTATCCTTTGGCGAAAGAGCATCAATACCGACAAGACTAACAATCTCCTGAAGTTCGCTCTCAAGCTGGAGAATTTGCATTGCGTCAGCACGATTTTTTGAAAAATTCTTTCCAATATTTGCGTTAAACCACGGGGATAATCTATCTAAGTAAAGTGAATATGAGTTAAGCCAGTTAATTGCAGGGAAGTGACGGCGATACGCAAGCGAACTGTCAAGACCCCAGAAAACTTTAACAATACGAAGTGTTGCCTGAGCAACAGGCTCGGAAATATCACCACCCGGAGGTGATACAGCGCCGATTGCGGTGAGTGAGCCTGCTCTGTCATCTGAGCCTTTGCAGATGATTCTTCCTGCGCGTTCGTAGAACTGTGCAAGACGGGATGAAAGATATGCCGGATAACCCTCGTCACCGGGCATTTCCTCAAGTCGGCCTGACATCTCACGAAGCGCCTCTGCCCAGCGTGATGTAGAGTCTGCGATAACTGCTACGTCGTATCCCATATCGCGATAATATTCAGCAATCGTAATACCGGTATAAATTGATGCTTCACGCGCTGCAACAGGCATATCTGATGTATTTGCAATAAGAATAGTTCTCTTCATAAGAGACTCGCCGGTTTTCGGGTCGCGAAGTTCGGGGAATTCGCGCAAAACGTCGGTCATTTCGTTTCCACGCTCGCCGCATCCAATGTAGACAACGATGTCAACGTCCGACCACTTTGCAAGCTGGTGCTGAACGACGGTTTTGCCGCTTCCGAACGGACCCGGAACGGCAGCGGTTCCACCTTTTGCAATCGGGAAAATTGTATCAATAATTCTCTGACCGGTCATCATCGGAACATCCGGCGGTAATTTCTCTTTAAACGGACGTCCGACACGTACAGGCCATCTCTGGAGCATTGAAATTTCAACAATATCGCCGTCTTCCTTGCGGATTTTAGCAACAGTGTCGCAAACTTTCTTCTTTCCTGCTGAAATTTCAACAATATCGCCTGCCATTCCCTTTGGCACCATAACCCTGTGTTCAACTATAATAGTTTCGGGAACCGTGCCTAAAATATCTCCTTCAGAAACGGTCTGCCCCACGGTAACCTTTGGAGTAAATTCCCACTCGCGCTCGCGGTCCACCGCCGGAACATCAATTCCACGCGAAATGTTGCTGCCGGAAATCTCGCGAATTTTTTCAAGTGGGCGCTGAATTCCGTCATAAATATTCTCAATAAGACCCGGTGCCAATTCAACGGAGAGTGGAGCACCTGTGGTTTCCACCTCATCGCCAAAACCAATGCCTGCAGTCTCCTCATATACCTGAATTGATGCACGGTCTCCGCGCATCTCAATAATTTCTCCGATAAGTTTTTCCTTACCGACGCGCACAACGTCAAACATATTGGCGTGCGCAAGCCCTTCTGCAACAATCAGCGGGCCTGAGACTTTTATAATTTTTCCGTTACTCATTTTTAACGCTCCATTCTGTCACTTTGTGACTTGGAATCTCTAATTATTAAAAATATCTGCACCTACTGCACGTTCAACTGTTTCGTGAACGCCACGCATTCCAACCCCAAGCGAGCCTTCTTTGCCCGGAATTAAAATGATTGCAGGGCGCATACTATCTTTATATTCTGCTATATCTTCGGATAGTTTTATTGCGAGCTGCTCGGTTATATATATTATTGCATAATCTTCTTTTGCAAGGCGGTGAAGTGTTTTTCGTGCATCATCCGCATTTTCGATTGCAAATGTGTCAAATCCCAGAGCTTTAAATCCTAGCGTGCTCTCGCGGTCACCTATTACAGAAACTTTATACATAACAATCCCTCAATCTCTCGCGGATTTCATCACGAGCAAGGCACTGCGTTTTTCCTGCCGTGATTATTCTGATTGCGGTAATATCTGCTTCGCGCGCTGCAATGTATGCAACAAGCGGAGCTTCTCCGAATGCAATATATTTTGCTGATTTCAAGTATTTCATAACCGCATTGTCACAAAGTCGTTCAAATTCACCAAGCGGAACTTGTGGCGTTGTAAAAGTTGCCGCTTCTTCGAGGCTTGTTCTCGCGTAAACTTCGCTGATTGTGCCACTTAAATATGCATCGTAAACACGGTCTTTGCTTATATTTCCACCGTCAATCAAAGCACGATTTATAAAATCGGCATCCTTCTTTTGGCGGAGTGCACGCGTTGCCGCGCGAAGATTTAACACGTCAATTAAAAGTAGAACATAACCTTTTATAAAGTGATCATTTGATTTTTCCGCCGCAGTTTTCATCTCTTCAAAATATGCACGGTCTAAAATAAAATCACAGCTCTGTGCATCATTTGTGCGCGACAAAATTTCTCTTGCCTCAAGGATAGCACTCTGCATCGTTTGAGGAAGATTTTTTAAATCGCCTTGATGTATTGCAGATTGAATATCCTTTGCACTATATCTTCCCGCGTTGGAGAGCAAATGATCTGCTGCTTGCTCCGACATATCGCTTTTTAAAATAACTTTTATATTGTGATAATCATATTTCATGCGAAAAATATCACACACAGCTTTGTTCGGAGATATTTCTGCAAGCGTTTCAAATGTTTCTCGGCGTGCGGAAGCGAGTGCCTTTTCTATTTCAGACGGAGAGACACTCTGAAGTTCACCGTAGCCGTAACTTGTAAGCACTTTTGCCATATCTTCAAGAGTTGCTGTATCTATAAGGGCATCAAGCACTGCGTCAGATAGTAAATTTTTTTCAAGCGATTTAACACGCATTGAGGCATACAGATACTCGGTGTCACGAGTTTTCATATTATCACTCCTTAACCGAATAATATGTTGGCAACATCGCCGGACAAATCATCGCGCAGGTGCGAAACAATAGTTTCAAAAGAAGCGTCGATTTCAAGCGATCCCTCTTTTAAGATAAGACCGCCTTTGATTTCACGCGTTTCGTCAGAAAGGCGAAGACCTTCTCCGCGTAAAAATTTGCCTGCGGTTTTAAGAATGCTATCGCCACTGAGACTTTTATTTACCTGTGCAACAACAGCTTTTCCATACTGCGCACGGTCAGCCTCGGAGAAAATAATCTCTTCATTTCCGCTTATTGTGGCAGAGAGTGCAAGATTTGTAAGCGTTTTTATATACTCTTCTTCACTGCACACTGTGAGCTTATTAATCGCTTCTTTAAAAGCGATGTCAATCATCTGCTGTTTTGTGCGAAGCAACATTTTGCGTGCCTCGAGTGATGCAACGCCACCAAGTCGTTCACAACGCTCATCCGAGAGTTTTTTGCCTTTAGCTAAAACTTCAGCCGCATCAGCTTCAGCGCGACCTGCATATTGCTCTTCAATTGCTTTGGCATCAGCTTCTGCACGGGCGCGAATTTCTTTTACTGTGTTTTCCGCATCATCTAAAATGCGTTTTGTTATGTTTTCAATGCCGTTCATATGGCTTCATCCTTAATTAAAGAGTAATTCCGTTGAGCATAAGGAAGGATATAAGAAGAGCTAAAACCGCATAAGTCTCAACCATTGCGGCAAAAATCATACCCTTTGATAACTCCTCCGGACGCTTTGCAATAATGCTGACACCTGCTGCAGCCGCTCTTCCCTGTGCAATTGCTGAGAAATAACCTACGAATGCAATCGGGAGACAAGCTAGGAAAATATTAAAACCGTTTCCGAGTGTAACGTCTACAGCTTCGCCGAGTAAGCCGATTTTAACAAGAACAAGGAACGCGATAAGAAGACCGTAAAGACCCTGTGTACCCGGAAGCACCTGTAAGAGAAGTGTCTGGCCGAATTTACTCGGGTCCTCGGTAACAACTCCTGACGCTGCTTCACCAACAGAACCGACTGCTCTTGCTGAGCCGATACCTGCAAGACCTGCCGCAAGAACTGCACCTAAAAGCGCAAAAAGAATACCACCGTTGTTTGTCATAAATTCTAACATATTATTTTTCCTCCTTAACAATGTCTACATATTTTGTTTTTGTGTCAAGCGGTGAGAATATCTCGCCACCGCCTTCGTAAAACTTACCGAAGAACTCAACATATTGCAAACGTGAGGTGTGGACGTATGTGCCGATTAAGTTAACTGCAATATTGAACGTGTGTCCGATTAAAAATACAACCACAAATCCGATTGGACCGGTCATTGCGCCCATCGTATTTATAACGCTTGCAATAACCGCGGTTGCAAGGCTGAGCGCAAGCAGTCGTGAATATGAAAGAATGTCACCTAAATACGATGTTATATCGTAAAGACTTGCAAGCCCTGAAGTGATTTTCTTGAAAAACTTTTTTTCGTGTCTGCCCTGAGTTAGAAGTAGAGCGAGTGCTCCGACTCCAATTAGAATGAGCCCTACATTGGCAAGCCCCACAAGAGCAAAAATTATTCCGCCAAAGAGCACCCACCAAGAACCTATATCAAATATTGCATCGAGCAGGTGACCGTCACGAATCATCATATACGCCTTAACAGCCATACCTGCAAAAATATGAATACCACCGAGTGCAAACGAGAAAATAAGCATCAGCATCGGGTCATCAAGCGGATTGAACCAAAGTGCTAAATTCCAGGTGAACTCGTTTCCCGTAAACAGCTTATATGCAGTTGGAATCGCATCGCCAAAAAATCCTCCGAACAGAACACCCCAGATAAAGGTTGTTATTCCACACATAACCGCCATTGACATCATTTGTTTTACTCCGCCGCGCGGTTTAAACTTTAAAAGAACTATAGCGCCGACGAGAGTTAGTAAAATTCCGTATGCAGCGTCAGAGAACATTATTCCGAAGAACACCGCAAAAAACGGTGCCATAAACGGATTAGGATCAATTCCTCTGTATGCCGGCGGCGAATACATATTCGTAATCATTTCATACGGCTGAACCATTTTCGAATTGTAGGTAAGTATTGGTGGTTCCTCGTCATCATTTGGATCGCGTATTTCGTAAGCGGCACCATAGCTTTCAAAAAGCTCGACAAGACGTTTTTCTTCTCGTTCCGGAAACCATCCGGTAAGAACAACTGTTTTGCCAGTCTCAAGAAGTTTTTCCTGAGCCTCGGCTTTTGCAATTTTAACGCTGAGCGCATCATATGCCATATCAAGTGCGGGCGACATCTCAGCCATTGCAGATATTTTTTTGCCGCACTCCTCACGTGCTGCTTTGAGCGCGGAAATCTGCTCGTCAAGTTCTGCAATATTTTCTCTGACGGAACCCGTCATATCATTAAATTGTGTTTTTGAAAAGCCAAACCTGCGAAGAGTCTCGTTTAACGCCTCTTCATCTGCGGCGTGCGCTATGAGAACAACATAGTGCTGCTCCTTATCGCTCGACACACACTCCAAAACCGCGTTGGAAATTTCTTCTTTAACACTTTCAATGTTAAATTTTGCAGGAATTGTTCCGAATAGAAGAAGACTTCGCTTTGAGCTTTTGCTCTCAACGGGAATATCAAGTGACCTCCACGGAATGAGAGCTTCTCGTTTATTGTTTATTCGAGCCTCATTTGCATGGCTGTTTGCCATTTCTCTTGAGAGATTGTTTAGCTCACGCGCTTTGTAAAGAGTGTCTTGCAAAGCGGTCTCGTCAAAAAACTCTTTTTCGGAAACCAGCTTGCGCCCGGCAAACATACCGCGCTTAAGCTTTGCATATTGCGACAGCGTACTCGTCGCGGTTTCGATTTCACCGCGCATCGCGCAGAGTTTTACAGTATCTGCCCCTGAAAGAGTTAACCTTTCGCTCCACTCATCGTTTTCCGGTGTTGATATCTCGACAGCACCGAATTTTGCAAGATCGGAAAGCAAACGCTCTCTGTCACTTATGAGCGCAATAAGTCGCAAATGCTTCATACGAACTATTGCCATTAGTCTTTCACAACCTTTTCTGCAATAAATGCTGCGGCGTCATTCATGCGCCCCTTTGCCAGAACACGAAGCTTTTCACATTCGCGCTCGGTACTCGATGTAATTTCAAGCGATGCGGCAGCTGCGGCATCCTCTGCTTTTAAAAGCATTTCGGAAACCTTAGCCTCTGCCTCCGCAATCTTCTTATCATAGCTTGCGCGAGCGTTTGCTTCAGCCTCTGCAAGCACTCTCTTTGCCTCTGCGCGAGCTGCCGTAATTTTAGCATCTGCCTGCGCTTCGGCTTCTGTGATTTTTGAAATTGCTTCCTGTGCCATTTTTCCACCGCCTTTTAAGCACTACTAATTATTGCCATTTTAACATAATTTTATTTTTAAGTAAAGTGTGTTTTAACAATATTTATTTACTTTTTTCATTGAAGTATTACAAAAAATGTGATATCCTTAGAAAGAATATATGATTTTGAATTTCAGGTGGTATTATGACTGATTTTTTACACACAAAACTTTCGGAAAATGAAGTGTTTGGCATGAGCATGCTCGCGCTTGCCCACGTCGGTGACGCGGTATACGATTTGCTTATTCGCACCAGGGAGTGTTCACTCGGAACACAGTCGGTTAAAACTCTGCACCGCAACACGGTAAAACTTGTCAGTGCAGTTGCTCAGGCTGAGGCCTCAGATAAAATATTGCCTCATTTAACTGAGCGCGAAGCGGATATTTTTCGCCGCGGGCGAAACACTAAAGTTAACTCACATCCGAAAAATGCGCCACTCGATGCGTACCACAAGGCTACGGCGCTTGAATGTCTTTTCGGTTATCTTTATCTTTTGGGAGAGTACGACAGGGTAAATGAGCTGTTTGAAATAACTTTATCTATGTAAGGTCGCGTTATGCGACCTTTAGTACTGCTCGCGATTATCTTTTTTGTTTTCAAAATTATTTTCTTTCTTGTTCTGTTCGTTCTGCTTATTCTGGAAGTTGTTTTCCTTCTTATTCTGGAAATTGTTATTCTGCTTGTTCTGGTTATTTTCCTTAGACATTTTCATTTTCTCCTTAATCTTTATTGCAAGTTGTTCCTTGCAAGTGCTATTTTGTGCACAAAACTTTGTTATTATTCATACTTGAAAAGGATATACAAAGTATGTTAAAATAAAATTTACTAAAAGTATTAATGTAAGGAGTTTTACAATGTCCGGTCATTCTAAATGGAAAAATATTCTTCATAAAAAAGAAAAAACAGATGCACAACGTGCAAAAATATTCACAAAAATAGGTCGTGAAATGGCAGTTGCCGTTCGCGAGGGTGGTCCTGATCCTGTTTCCAACTCAAAGCTTCGCGACTGTATCGCAAAAGCTCGCGCAAACAATGTGCCGAATGATAACATCAAACGCATTATTGAACGCGCATCAGGTGACGGTGCAACCTATGAAACCATTACCTACGAGGGTTACGGTCCAAGCGGTATTGCCGTTATCGTTGAGACTATGACTGATAACAGAAACCGTACTGCAGGTGATGTCCGCCATTATTTTGATAAATTCGGTGGTAACCTCGGTGCTACCGGCTGTGTTTCCTGGCAGTTCGACCAGAAGGGTGTTATTGTCATAGAAAAAGGCGATACTGATGAAGACGAAATGATGCTTGCATTTTTAGATGCAGGTGCGGATGATATTGATATGGAGGGCGAAGTATATCAGGTATTCACAAAGCCTGAAGATTTCTCAGCCGTTCGCGAGGCACTTGAATCTGCTAACTATCCTATTTTAGATGCAAACATAGAAATGGTTCCGCAAAACTATGTCGAGCTTTCATCTGAAGACGATATTAAAAATATGCAAAAATTACTTGATGCACTCGAAGATAACGACGATGTGCAGAATGTGTACCACAACTGGGAGGAGTAATTTCTCCGCACAAGAGGTGAATTTTAATGAGATATGTTGTTATGCTTGGCGACGGTATGGCTGACCGCCCGGTTCCGGCACTCGGCAACAAAACCCCGCTTGAAGCAGCAAAAAAACCAATGATGGACTATCTTTCGGAAAACGGCGAGTTAGGTCTCGTTCGCACACTCTATGAAGGTATGCCGACAGGTAGTGATATTGCAAATTTATCCGTTTTAGGATATGACCCTAAAAAGTACTATACAGGTCGTTCTCCGATTGAGGCACTCGGTCTTAATATTTCGCTCTGTGACGATGATACGGTTTTTCGTTTAAATCTTGTAAGCATATCAACCGACGAACCGTTTGAAGAAAAAGTTATGCTTGACCACAGCTCGGATAAAATTACAAATGAAGAAGCGTATGAGCTGCTTGATGCATTAAATGCAGAATTTGGCTCTGATGCGATTTCCTTCTATCGCGGCATCAGCTACCGTCACATTTTAATCTGGAAAGGTATTGACTATGGCTACACAATGATGCCGCCGCACGATATTTTAGAGCAGAAGATTACCAAATATTTACCGGGTGGTAAATATGGCACGCAAGTGCTGGATATGATGCGCCGCAGCTATGAAATTTTAATGGCGCACCCGGTTAACATTTCCCGAATGGAACGTGGACTTCGCCCTGCAAACTGTATGTGGCTTTGGGGAGAGGGAACAAAACCGCAGATTGATAAGTTTTCTGACAAATACGGTATTTCGGGTGCTGTTGTAACCGCAGTTCCACTTATTGCAGGTCTTGCAAACGGAATGGGACTTAAGTATATTCCCGTTGAGGGCGCAACCGGTGATTACTACACAAATTACGAGGGTAAAGCAAGCGCGGCAAAGGCTGCGCTTGATGACGGCTGTGATTTTGTATTTATACATGTTGAAGCACCGGATGAGTGCGGTCACGATGGCGATACTGAGCTTAAAGTAAAAGCAATTGAGCGAATTGATAAGGAGATATTAACTCCGATTAAAGAGAAGCTTGACTCTCTTGACGAGCCGTATCGCATTTTACTTATGCCCGACCATGCAACTCCGATTGAAATACGCACTCACTCGCTCGACTTGATTCCGTATGTTATTTATGAAAAGAACGGCGTGAATAAGAGCGGGCTCTCATACAATGAGAGCAATGCGGCAAAGACCGGTGTAAATATTTCGTTCGGTCATGATTTAATGAAGAAATTTATTTAAACTTGGCAAAGGAGAAAGAGTAATGCTAACACTCAAACAAAAGCTGTCTGAAATTGTAAGCGCGGCATTTTCGTCCTGCGGTTACGATGAAAGCTACGGCGGCGTTACAGTTTCAAATCGCGAGGATTTGTGTCAATTCCAGTGTAATGGTGCACTCGCTGCTGCAAAGTTTTACCGCAAGAATCCCGTTGCAATCGCGCAGGAAATTGTTGCAGCTCTCGAAGGTAATGAAATTTTTGCATCTGTTACCTTTGCGCCTCCGGGATTTATCAACATGAACGTTTCAGATGATTATCTTGCAGCTTATGCAGGTGAAATGCTCTGCGACTCTCGTCTTTGCTTGCCAGAGGCAGATGATAAGAAAACAATTGTTATCGACTATGGCGGACCTAATGTTGCAAAGCCGTTGCATATCGGTCATCTTCGTACTGCAATTATTGGTGAGGCATTAAAGCGTCTTGCTAAGTTCTTGGGTCATAATGTAATCGGCGATGTTCACCTTGGTGACTGGGGCTTACAGATGGGTCTCATCATTGCAGGACTTGAGTCAAAACAGCCGGATCTTTGTTATTTTGATGAAAATTACAACGGTGATTATCCTGAAGAATGCCCGGTAACAATTGACGATTTGAACGCACTTTATCCTGAGGCAAGTGCGCGCTCAAAAGTTGATGAAGAATTTAAAAAGACAGCGCAAAAGGCAACCTATGATTTGCAAAACGGAAGACGTGGCTATGTCGCACTTTGGAAAAGTTTCCTTGACATTTCCGTTTCTGACCTTAAACGCAGTTACGCAAAGTTGAATGTCGATTTTGACAAGTGGCTCGGCGAGAGTGACTCGGCACCGTTTGTTGATGATATGATTACATCTCTTAAGGATCGCGGTCTTGCATATTTAAGTGACGGGGCGTTGATTGTTGATGTTGCACTTCCTGATGACAAAGAGGAAATTCCGCCGATCATAATCAGTAAATCTGACGGAAGCCAGCTATATGGCACAACTGATATTGCTACAATCATTCAGCGCATGCGTGATTTTAACCCCGATGAAATTTGGTATGTTGTTGATATTCGTCAGGCACTCCACTTCAAACAGGTGTTCCGCGCAACACGCAAGGCAGGCTTTGTTCGCGATGATACGCAGCTTTTCCACATAGGCTTCGGCACTATGAATGGAAAAGACGGAAAGCCATACAAAACCCGTGATGGCGGTGTTATGCGTCTGTCTGATTTAATCGAAACCGTTTCCTCGGCAGCTCTTGCTAAAATGAACGACTCCGAGGTTATGCGCGATGTTTCGGACGAGGATAAGAGAATTGAGGCAGAAAAGGTCGGCATTGCGGCGCTTAAATTCGGCGACCTTATAAATCAGCCGGCTAAAGACTATGTTTTTGATATGGACCGTTTCCTTGCAAGCGAGGGAAAAACAGGGCCGTATCTTCAGTATTGTGTTGTTCGTATTGCATCAGTACTCGCTAAAGCTTCGGAATCCAATATCGCACTTGGCGATATTTTGCCGCCTAGCTCTGCTTCTGAGCGTGCGCTCATATTAAAGCTTGCAAGCGTTGGCGATGTTCTCTTCCGCGCGATTGATGAAAAAGCTCCTACTGGAATTTGCGAAGTTCTTTTCGATATTGCGGGCGTATTCAACCGCTTCTATCATGAGAATAAAATTTTAACCGAGGAAGATGTTGCCCGCCGCGCATCCTGGTTATCACTATTAAAGCTCACACACAAGATGATGACAACGCTCCTTGAAATTCTCGCAATCGACATCCCCGACCATATGTAAAAGAAGTGTATTATGTAGAATGCAGTTAAGGACACCTCGTCAGTTAAAGCCATTGATTTCAAGAATCAATGGCTTTTTATGTCTTTTAAGGTGCGGACGTTTATGAGGAGCACTTTTGTTTTGGTGATAGCTCGGTGGCAATGCAATCTACAATAAATTTTTTCGTGTTATTCATTTTCTACAGTGATAATATTATAAATTTGCTCTCTTGGCTGAATATAGTTGACTTTTCGGAGTGCGTTTGATATGCTGATAATGTAGTTGTGTTAACTGCAAAAGCAGTAAAAATAAAAGGAGGGAAACTTATGAAAAACACATTTAAACGCGTTCTCGCATTAGCTCTTGCAGGTGCTATGGCACTCAGCTTTGTTGCTTGCGATAACGGCGGCGGTAATGCAGAGAACAATGTCGGTGAAGTTGCTGACGGTAAGCTTTTCCCGGAGGGAACTGTAATCAGTATGACCATCCCGAGCTCTGCTTCATGGCCGTACAACGAAAATTGGATTGTTTGGGACTACCTTGAGGAAGCAACAGGTGCAAAACTCCAAATCAACGCTATCCCTGGTGCTGATATCATCACAAAGGTTAACCTTATGATGGCATCACCGGAAAATTTCCCGGATCTTCTCTTCATGGACTATAAGGGAGACGTTAACGGTCACGCACTCGATGGTGCATTCGTTAACTTAAAAGAGCATCTTGACGAGATGCCAACATTTGTTGCTCGTGCAGAAGCTATGCCGCAGGGCAAGGATATGTTCCTCGCTGAGCTTGGTGCAGGTGACGGCGGCCTTTACTTTGCAGGTGCAATTCCGGTAGGTCTCGGTAACGCTCGTTGCTGGTTATACCGCCGCGATATTTTTGAAAAGAACAACTTAGAGCCGCCGAAAACAGAGGCTGAAATGCTTGATGTTGCTCGCGAGCTTAAAAAGATATATCCTGACTCATATCCGCTTTGCTTCCGCAACGGTTTAGGTCAGATGGACGTTATGGGCCCGATGTGGAAGGAATACTTTACATACGGTCTCTACTATGACTTCAACAATGAAAAGTGGAACTACGGTGCGCTTGAAAAAGACATTATGTTCCACATTATCGAACTCTTCCAGACAATGCATTCAGAAGGTCTCGTTCCTTCTGACTTCCTCACAATTTCAGGTAAGTCATGGGAAGAGCTTGTTTCAACAAACCGCGGCTTTATGATGCCTGAGTATTCAAGCCGTACTTCGTTCTTTAACAAACCGGCTCGTGTAGATAACCCTGAATTTACTTTAGCATATATGGATCCGCCAAAGGGCGGCACAGAGGCCGGTGCACAGATGATTGCAAACTACGTTACCAACCCGACAGGCTTTGCAGTATTCCAGACCGGCGATGACAAGAGAATTGCAAATGCAATCAAGTATGTTGACTGGTTATATTCTGACGAGGCTGCAGTAATTGGTGGCTACGGTAAAGAAGGCGAAACATACACCGTTGATGCTGATGGTGTAAAGCATGTAATTCTTGAAGAGGGCGAAACCTCATCTGTAAGATATGGTTTCGGCACACATGGTATCAAGCTCTATTCTGACAAGGCAGCTGCTGAAGCTGATCTTAAGAAGATTCCGGAGATGTGGGAAATTTACGAGAACTTCCAGAGAACAACTGTTCCGAACCAGAACCCGTTATATTGGCTCGGTTGGAGCGATGACGAGCAGGATACCTATGATGAGTACTTTGTTGCAGTTGATACTTACACAAAGGAAATGCTTGCTAAGTTCATCTTAAAGCAGGAGCCGATGAGTAAATACGACGAGTTTATCAAGACTCTTGAAGAACTTGGCGTTAACGAGCTTATAAGTATTTGCGAAAGCGCATATGCTCGCGCAACAGGTAAATAAGTATAAAAAAAGAAGTGTCGTAAGAGACGTTCTGTTAAGGACACGTTATTAGCCTCTCCTGTGTAAGGGGAGGTGGGTTGCGAAGCGACTCGGAGGGGTTGTCAATCCCTCAGTCAAATCTTTGATTTGACAGCTCCCTTTACACAAGGGAGCCTCCAAAAAGCCTTGAACTTACTTAAGTTCAAGGCTTTTACTGTCCTTTGGTGTATTCTTATTAAGATACTTCTTTTTTATGCGCGGTTTCCGCGTTTTTTTGAGAGAATATCGAACACAACCGCGGCAAGAAGCACAAGACCTTTAATCGTCTGTACCATATCGGAACCTACACCCATAATTGAAAGTCCGTTATTGAGAACGCCGATTACGAGCGCACCGATAATTGCACCGATTACCGTGCCGATACCACCTGAGCTTGATGCACCGCCAATAAAGCAAGATGCGATCGCATCAAGCTCGAAATTTAAACCTGCAGTAGGAGTTGCCGCCTGAAGACGCGAGGTGTAAACAACGCCTGCAACTGCAGCAAGTGTTGACATATTAACAAATGTCCAGAAAAGAATTTTTTTCGTTTTAATGCCCGATAAAATTGCAGCTTTTTCATTACCGCCCATTGCATATAAATATCTTCCCGGCACGGTTTTACTTGTGAAAAACGAATACGCAATAATTAAAATAAGCATTAGAATGAGCAGAATCGGGATTCCTTTATACATTGCAAGCCATATTGAGAAAAGAGCAATCGCAGCAACGATTAAAACAGAGCTGATAATAAAAAATGTGAGAGATTGTGTATCGAAGCCTTTTTTCTTTCGTTGTGCACGACGGCGTATACTAATGAAAAGATAAACGAAAATAGCAACTCCGCCTAGAATGAGAGCGCTTGTGGCGTTTGGAACAAAGCCCGAAGAAATTAAATTAAAATCGTTTGGAAAAGGAGAGAGTGTAAGGCCCTGCAGAACAAATTGCGTGAGTCCGCGGAATACGAGCATACCGGCAAGTGTTACTATAAACGCAGGTATTCTCATATACGCAATCCAAAAGCCTTGCCATGCACCGATGAGGCCACCGAGAACCAATGCAATCAGCACGGCAAGCCATGTGTTAAAGCCCATCTGAACAATTAACTCGCCGAGTACTGCGCCGATAAATGCAACAACGGAGCCAACACTTAAGTCGATACTGCCACTGCTCAGAATACAGAGGAGCATACCGATGGTGAGGATTATTACATAGCTGTTTTGCATTATAAGATTAGTTACATTTTGCGGAGTTAAAAGAATTCCGCCGGTAAGAATCTGAAACAGAACCATAATTACAACGAGGGCGATAAGCATACTGAACTGTCGCAGATTCATACTTATATTTATTTTATTTTTAAGTTTGTCCATAATTTATTTCTCCTTTAGTCTATGCGACGGTTTGCCATAATTGCGCTCATAACGCGCTCGGGTGTAGCTTCATCTTTTGAAAGCTCGCCCACAATGCGCCCTTCGTTCATAATATACACGCGGTCGCTCACTCCGAGAACCTCGGGAAGCTCAGATGAAATCATAATAACACTTTTTCCTTCTGCGACAAGTGAATTTATAATGGTATAAATTTCATATTTTGCACCAACATCAATTCCGCGTGTTGGCTCATCTAAAATGAGAACATCAGGCTCGGTTAAAATCCATTTGCTGAGCACCACCTTTTGCTGATTTCCGCCCGACAAATTTCCTGTTAGCTGAAAAACGCTTGAGCATTTGATGTTTAATTTTTTGCGGTATTCTTCGCTGGTTGAAACCTCTAAATCCGGGTCGATTATTCCACCACGACTTACTGCATTCATGTTTGAAAGGGGGATGTTACGACGGATATCTTCTTCTAAAATAAGACCTGATGTCTTTCTATCCTCGGTAACATAAGCCAGTCCCAAGTTGATTGCATCGCGCACACTGTGGGGAGATATCCTCTCGCCATTTTTATACAGCTCACCACTAACTTGAACCCCATAAAGCTTTCCGAAAATACTCATTGCAAGCTCGCTTCTGCCCGAACCCATAAGGCCGGCAATTCCAATAACCTCACCACGGCGCACGTTTAAATTTATTCGGTCTAAGCGCACCTTACCGGGAATGGCAGGGTCATTTATAGTCCAATTTCGCACCTCAAAAGCGATATCGCCGATTTTAACATCGCGTTTTGGAAATCTGTCCGTTATCTCTCGACCTACCATACCGCGAATTATGCGCTCCTCAGAAATTTCGCCTTTGAGCGTTTCAATTGTTGTACCGTCGCGAATAACGGTAATTTCGTCTGCAACGCGCTCGATTTCATTTAGCTTATGTGAAATTATTATTGAAGTTAAGCCTCGTGTTTTTAATTCAAGCAGTAAGTTCAGCAGATTTTCTGAATCGTTTTCATTTAGAGATGCAGTAGGCTCGTCTAAAATTAAAAGGCGCGCGTTTTTGGCAAGTGCCTTTGCAATTTCGCAAAGCTGTTGTTTTCCGACGGAAAGCTCAGACATTTTAGTTGTCGGCTCCTCCGAGAGGCCGACTTTTTTTAGCATTTCACGCGCTGCGAGAAAGGTTTCATTCCAATCAATTACACCGTTTTTGTGACGCTCATTGCCTAAAAATATATTCTCAGCAATTGATAAATCGGGAACCAAGGCAAGCTCCTGATGAATTATTGCAATTCCTGCCGCTTCGCTGTCGCGAATATTAGAGAATTTGCACTCAACTCCGTCAAATATAATTTTACCTTCATAAGAACCATACGGCCAGATGCCGCTTAGCACCTTCATAAGAGTGGATTTTCCTGCGCCGTTTTCACCGCAAAGTGCGTGAATTGAGCCACTCTCGACCTTTAAATTAACATTATCAAGCGCGCGGACACCAGGAAATTCCTTAACGATGCCCTGCATTTCCAAAATATAGTTAGCCATAGCACGCCTCCGTTTAATATGTCCTCGGCATTGAACAAACAATGCCGTCGTAGCTTATCTTTCAATTTCAGCTTCGGTATAATAGCCTGAGTCAATCAAAACCTGCTTATAATTATCGCGTGTTACAATTACCGGACTGCAAAGATAAGTGGGAACCACTTTTACGCCGTTATTGTAGGTTTCTGTATCGTTTACTTCGGCGGCATTTCCGGAAAGAAGTGCATCCACCATACCTACAACCTTGTCTGCAAGAATTCGTGTATCTTTAAAAATATTCATTGATTGTTCACCGTTTTTAAGTGCAACAACGTTCGGTCGGTCGCAGTCCTGGCCTGTAATTATCGGATAAGGCTTGTCTGTGCCGTTGTAACCAATATTTTTGAGCGCGGCAATAATTCCGATAGCTAAGCTGTCGTTAGGGGAGAGCACCGCGTGAAGAGGTGTGTTATTTGCATAATTTGCAGTTAAAAGGTTATCCATTCGCGCCTGCGCAAGCTCAGATTTCCATGTGTTGATTGCCACTTTTGAAAACTCGGTCTGACCGCTTTTGACAATCAACTTTCCGTTTTCGATATACGGATTTAGCACATCCATTGCACCTTTATAGAAATAAAGTGCGTTGTTGTCGTCTGAACTTCCGGCAAAGATTTCAATGTTGTATGGACCGGGATTCGTTTCAAGCCCGAGCTTGTCCACAATGAATTTACCCTGCAGACTGCCGCACATTTCGTTGTCAAATGTTGCGTAGTAGTCGACATTGTCGGAATTCATAATCAGTCGGTCATAGGCGATTACTTTAATTCCGCTATTATGCGCCTGTGCGAGCACATCGCTGATTGCCGCACCGTCAACCGCTGCGATTACAAGCACATCGACACCTTTTGTAATCATATTTTCAATCTGAGAGACCTGAGTGTTAACGTCGTTTTCTGCGTATTGAAGTTCAACACGATATCCGCGCTCCTCAAGCGCTTTTTTCATATTTGCACCGTCTTGATTCCAACGCTGTAAGAATTTTGCAGGCATTGAAACGCCAACAAACTTTTCTTTATTAGTGACATCGCCTGCCTCCCCGCATGCGCAAAGAGAGAAAATTAAGACCAAGGATAATAATATCGCAACTAATCGTTTCATATTTTAACGCTCCTTAAAAGTTTTCTTCCAATACATTTTCACCTGAAAATTACTTGGATATTCCTATAACACGAAAAAATTTTAAAGTTTTTGCAATTAAGCTGATTGACACAAGCTTTTTTGACTTGTATACTTTATATATAACATTTTTCAGGTGATGTGTTTTGATTTTTAATTCATTTGAGTATCTTATTTTCCTGCCGATTGTTGTAGCACTTTATTTTATGCTTGCGCCACGTTTTCGCTGGGTGCTTCTGCTTGCGGCAAGCTATTATTTTTATATGTCATGGCGCGCGGAATATGCACTACTTATACTTTTCTGTACGGCGATAAATTACGGTGCCGCAATTTGGATTGATAAAACGGAAAATAAGGCCAAAAAGAAAACGATTTTAACGGTTGATTTAATCTTAAGCTTTGGTGTGCTTTTCGTTTATAAATATTTAGGATTTATAACGGAGAATATAAATCTGGCACTCGACCTTTTCAATTCTTCAATAAACTTACCGACGTTTGATATTCTGCTCCCTGTTGGAATTTCATTTTTCACATTCCAGACACTTAGTTACACGATTGATGTATATCGCGGAACAACGAAAGTTGAGCGCCATTTCGGAATTTTTGCTCTTTTTGTTTCATTCTTTCCCCAGCTTGTTGCAGGTCCGATTGAAAGGTCGGATAACCTGCTTCCGCAGTTTAGAGAGTTAAAAAGATTCGATATTGCAAGAGCGATGTCAGGGCTTCGCATAATTTTATGGGGACTCTTTAAAAAGATTGTAATAGCAGACCGCCTTGCACTTGTTGTAAACCAGGTTTACAACAACGCGCAAGAATATTCGGGCGCGGCATTTATCATTGCAACGGTAGCATTTGCATTTCAGATTTACGGTGATTTTTCGGGCTATTCCGATATAGCGGTCGGTTCGGCAAAAATTATGGGATTTGACCTTATGAAAAATTTCGATCGCCCGTATTTATCAAAAACTACTGCTGAATTCTGGCGTCGCTGGCACGTATCGCTCTCGTCTTGGTATCGCGATTATGTGTATATTCCGCTTGGAGGCAGTCGTTGCAGTAAGGCAAGATATATTTTTAATAATATGACTACGTTTGCGCTCAGCGGATTGTGGCATGGCGCGGAGTGGACCTTTGTAATATGGGGCGTTATTAACGGAATTTATACGAGTATCAGCACATGCACAAGAAATTTGCGCGGAAAAATAAGTGCAAAAATTTTTGGTGATAAATGTGAAGTATTGCATAAAATATCGCAGGTTTTAATTACGTTTGTTTTAATTTGCTTTTCTTGGATTTTTTTCCGCGCAAACAGCCTTGGAGATGCAATTTATATCATTAAGAATATGTTCCCGCTTAATTTGGCGGAGCTTATTCCGGCAATTGGAGTGTACAGGCTTGCAACTTCTGCTTTCCTTGCGCTTTTGTTCTGTGTAATTTCATTTATTTCAAGAAATGACAATTGCCTTACAAGATTTTTCTACAGATACAGAGTGGTAAGATATGCTTGCTACCTTGTGATTTTTGGCCTTATAATGATGTTTGGAGTGACAGGAAATGAAACCGCATTTATTTACTTCCAATTCTAAAATATATGCAAAGCGAATACTTGCGTTTATCCTTGCGCTCATCATCTTCTACGCTGCGGCGCAGGTTACGGCGATAGCTTTTGCAAAGCACTACGACGACCGCAACGGAACGCAGAAAATAACAAGCTATCAAATATCGGATTTTTATGCGCTTCCTGAAAACAGCATTGATGTTTTGATTTTAGGTTCAAGCCACGCTATGTGCACTTACGACCCGGCGTGGATTAAAAGTGAATTTAATTTAAAAACATTCAATCTCGGAACGGCGCTTCAACAGCCTGATACTGCGTATTATCTGCTAAAAGAGGTGCTTAAAACACAGAAACCGAAACATTTAATATATGATGTTTACTTTAAGGTTTTGGAGAATGAGCGTTCAAAAGAGCAGGCAACAACGGTGCTTAAAGAATTAAAGCTTTCTGCTAATGCAGCATCATTATTTTGGAACAATTTATGCTTGGATGATAAACTGGAATTTTATAATAATTATTTAAATCCATTTGGCAGACTGGAAAATCTTATGGAAGCATCCGAAAAATATGATGATGAGCGAAACCCGGCATACAAGGGCGACGGTTTTTATTCAACTTCAAATGTGGTATCGGAAGATTTGCTATTACCTGAAAACCATCCGTTTTCAAAGGAATATATGGGATTTAATCCGCGTCAGGTTGAGTATTTAAAAAGGCTTATCTCTCTTGCGCAGGAAAATAATATAGAGGTTATTTTAACTATTGCGCCGCTTCCGCCCACAATTTTATCGCGTATTGATTACTTTGATGAAATCTGCGCTGAAATTGGCGCGGTTGCAACAGAGTTTTCCGTGCCGTTTGTAAACTTTACAAACTCATCATCAGAAATTTTGCAAGATACGGACTTTGCAGACCAGGGACACTTGAATCAAAATGGATGTGCTAAATTTATGGAGCACTTTACAACCGTTATGAAGGAGCTGTGGTGATGGAGAAGATTGTTTTTAAAACAGACAAAAATATGAACACCAAGTTCCCGGTTAAAATTTTTGAAAATAAAGGAAAATTTAATCAGGTAGATCATTCACACGAGTACCTGCAGATATGGTATGTGCGTCGCGGTAAATGCAAGAATTACTTAAACGGATATGAATATAATTACTCGCAGGGAGGCATCTGCATTATTCCGCCGTTTGTCGAGCATCGAATAGAAAACGATGACGAAACTTCGGTTTTAATCTGCTGTGAATTTTCAGAGCGATTTATAAATGAGGCTTTACAGTATGAAAATCGTGACGGACTTTTTGATATTGCATACTTAGAACCGTTCTTCTTAAGTGAAAATATGGTCGAGCAGCTTTTTAAAATAAGCGATGATAAGCTCCCGTTTGTCGACAAAATTTTCAGCGACCTGCTTCGTGAATACAACACATATCGCAAGCATTCCTATCTGTTTATAAAAGCCGACCTTTTAAAACTGCTTGCAACGATTGCATCTGAATATGATGCACGCGGAAATCACGAAACAGACGAGCTTTTTGAGAAATACAGAGATGCAATAGACCGTGCGATTTGTTATATAAATGAAAATTACAATGAGAAAATTTATCTCGAAGAAGCTTGCAGAATTGCAATG
Organism: Eubacteriales bacterium; assembly: GCA_045589235.1. GTDB lineage: Bacteria > Bacillota > Clostridia > Oscillospirales > JAAYXM01 > RGIG7332. The sequence continues at coordinate 47,721 of JAZNOR010000001.1, forward strand.
ATGTCAACGTCGACATTCTCATATATCTTCAAGCAGGTAACGGGAAAAACCTTTAGCGAATATGTGATGAATTTGAGACTCAGGCATGCGGCAGAGCTTCTGCGCGACACGCAAACCTCTTTAGTTGAAATTTGCGAGATTTGCGGATTTTCCGATTCGAATTATTTCAGCCGAGTATTCAAAAAGAGTTATGGTATGCCACCCTCACAGTTCCGCCGTGCTATGCGAGAATAAAATAGTGAAGATTTTTTGCAAAATAATTAAGGAAAAAATTTAAAAATGTTATATAATTAAAATAAAGGAGTGGTTTTTTATGAAGAAATTAAATGTTGCCGTAATCGGATACGGCAGAAGCGGATGCGACATTCATGGCGCATATCTTCACTCAAAAGCAAATGACAAATACAATGTGCTCGCAGTAGTTGAGTTTGACCCGGCTCGTGCAGAGGCGGCAAAAAAAGACTTTAATTGCGATACATACAGCGATTATAAGGAACTCTTTAACCGCAAGGATATCGACCTTGTAATCAATGCATCATATTCTGAGCTGCATTACGAAACAACACTTGACCTTTTAAATCACGGCTTTAATGTGCTTTGCGAGAAGCCGATTGCAAAGAAGGCAAGTCAGGTTCAGGAGCTTGCAGATGCTGCTAAGAAGAACGGTGTTATGTTTACAATCTTCCAGCAGTCAAGACTTGCACAGTACTATATGGAAATGGAAAGAATTATGAATTCCGGTATTTTGGGCGACATCAAGCTCGTTCGCGCTCGCTGGAACGGATTCTCACGTCGCTACGACTGGCAGACACTTATCCGCAAGGATGCAGGTGCTATGAGAAATACAGGTCCGCACCCGTTTGAACAGTGCATTTTCTTATCCGGTACAGATGATATGCCGAAGAATATTTATTCAAAGCTTGAGATATTTAACTCAGTTGGTGATGCAGAAGACTATGTATTCGCTGTTTTAGAATATGAAAAGGGTCCGCGCTTTGAAATTGAAATTAACCCGTCAGACCCGTATAACGAGGGATGGTACTATAAGGTTCACGGTAACCGCGGAGCTATGCGCGTTGGCGATAAGAAGATTGAATATCAGTACTATCTTGAGAGTGAGTCTCCGCAGCCGGTACTTGACCCGAATTCACTTCACAATGAAGACGGTTCTCCGGCATACTGCAAGAACACAATCGTATGGCACAAGGAAGAGGTTGAACTCAACGGTGATGCTTTTGAATATGGCACAAATGCTTACTACACAAAGCTTTACGACCATATGGTAAACGGCGGCGAGCTCTTTATCACACCTGAGCATATCAAGACAGAGATTGCAATCTTTGAAGAAATTGAGCGCCAGAATCCGCTTGAACAGAAATTCTTTTAAATAAAAAATGCAAGGATTTATTCCTTGCATTTTTTAAATTTATAGCTTGTACTTTTAATATGTACATCGCGGTTTCCGTCGCGCGAGTGATGCTTTAAAATAGCATAATTATCAAAGTTATAAAGAATACTTCCGCCGTCCTCAAAAATAAGCTCACTTGCTTTTCCATCTCGCACGGCATTATTTGCATATGCAACAAGTGCATCAAGAGTTACATAGTGCTTTTTTATTGCTTGCTCAAGCGGCAGCGTTTCACTATTTACCGTTATATTAACCTCATCCAAGCCACAGTAAAATAGACTTACATCGCGCCCATCCTTTAAAACAAACCGTTCTGTGCTCTCTTCGCTTTTAACTGCTGAAATTTCAAAATCGCGAAATCCCTCGGTTGAAATATCATCTGTTTTGATTATTGCAGGGTATGTTTCCATAATAAATCCGCTGTAATAAATTACCACCTTGCGACCGATTCCATAGAGATAATCAATGTGGTCGGTGCCATATTCGATTCGTATTTTATCCGAGCATTTATATTCGTTACTCTCTTTATCGGGCTCGACTAACATATATGTAGTATCCTCTTCAAGCACAGTTGCTAAAAAAGCAGTGCTGTTTGTTTCGGGAGCTTTTGCATAGCACACGATTTCGGGCGGAGAGTAGTCATAACCCCAGGTGGAGAAAACAACAGGCTTGTTACTTTCCATTCTGTTCATATCAATGGCGTAGGCAAAACCAATGAAAAGCGCAAGTGTAACGATAATGACAATTGGAACAACTATCTTTTTCATATTTATCACTCCTTTAATATTTTAGACGAGTGATTTACCTTAAAGTTCCAATAAAAAATCCGGTGCTGATTGCACCGGATTTTTAAATTATTCAAAATCGTACCAACCATCCGTCGGGGTAAAGCCGTTATCTTCAGCTTCTACCGGAATCATAATTCCATAGCCGTCATAGCTGTCGTATGAATCAAAGTTGCGCTTCATATATAAAAGCTCACCGCGTTCGGGAATGTCATAATGCTTGAGCGCCTTATAGCCTTTTTCGTCATTTGTATAATCCTCGCGCGACTCCAAATCAGAATAGCGGAACGCCATTCTCATAAGGCGAATGTTGTTTCTTGCCGCAGGAGTTTCGGCAAGCTCTAAAGCCTTATCAAAGCCTGCATATATTCTCTCTTTATCAATGTGATTCTGGAGATAAACACCTGCTGTCATAATCTCACACTGACCATCGAGCACTTCTTCTGCATAGCGAATATTATCAGCAATTGCCTCGGCGCCTTTACCGAAAATTCGGGTGAAGAGCTTAAGATTATCCTCCATTGAAAGCTCGGTGTTATAAGCTGTGCGGCTGAATGTATAGAAGTTAAAGATGTTGTTCCACATATTGTAAACTTCAATTTGAGTTTCTAAACCTTCAATGCCTTTTTCTACAAAGTTTTTGCAAATAGCCTGCATTTCGTCTGCAATCGGCATATATCTCTGACGTCCCGGATAAACTCCCATAAAGTAGTCGTAATATCCAACGCCGATGCCGACTTCCTTCCATTTGAGAAGTGCTTCCTCATAGAAGGTGCCGTTTAAGCATGAGCCGTCGGGCTTGCCGACTGTACGAAGACCTGTTATGTGCCAGGTTGCCTCTTCTGCAAAAAGATTTGACGGGAGAGATTTTACGTATGCCGGCGGCTCCCAAATATCGGTATAAGCGGAGATGGCAATTTTTACATCAGGATGAACTTTTGCGACCTTTTCTGCCATTTTACCAATCATATAAAGGAAGTTTTCAGCCTTTGTGTACGGCCTGCACTTTTCGCAGCAGCACTGCGGAGCGGTACCGTCTTTATTTACAAATGTGTAAACCTTAACCTGCGGGTTCTGAGCGAGCCACTCGATAAGGTTCTTTGAAATCTGCTCAATCATTTCGTCATTTCTTGAGCAGAGAACCATCTGACCCCAGTTGTCAACCATTTCAAAACGGGTTCCGTCTTCAAGCATTTTGTAATAATCCGGATGAGTTACATAATACTCCTCGGGGAAGTATTTGTTGCCGTGTGGCGGAAGCATAGTGTCAATAGCATCGTGGTGGCCTACGCGCAAAATAAATCCGCGCTTTGCACATTCTTCAATCATTCCGTTTCCTTTAAAATGCTCGTAAACACTGTGCCATGTGTAAATCTGATTATATCTGTTTTTGCAGAGCCAATCAAGGAAGGTGTGGTCGAGGGCATAATCTGCGCCGACACCGTGTGATGAATACTGCGCAACCGCACCGCGGAACATCAAATCTGCCTTGGCTTTCACATAATCCATACCTGCGGTGTTGATTTCATCGCACTTTGCTATAAGTTCGCCGCCTGGAACGCCTGCCTTGGTATATGCAGCAAAGCTGCAGCCGAGATAACGCTCAAAAAGCTCGTAAACCGCGTAGATTGTGCCACGCTCGCGTTCGTTTTCGTTTTTAGAACTGCCTGCGATAACTAAGCAGTTGCCAAAATCGCGAATGAAAATTCCTTCAGGACCCGGAACCAATTTATCAAATTCAGCCTCTGAAATGTATTTGGCGGAAACTTCATTTCGTGACGGGTCACCGATTGCGATAACTTCACCGTCAGCACTTCCGTAAACGATCTGAAGGTTTGCACCGCAAACTGCTTCTATGTATTTTTTAAGCTCACTTGATGCGAAATTTTCGCGCTCGGTAGCATTTTTGGGCAAAACGATTTTAGCTGTACTTGCTTTGTTTATAATCATATTTGCATACTCCTTATCTTTAATTACAAAGTAATTATATCATAGTGCATATTTTAAAGCAATGGTTTTGCAAAAATTGAGCAAATTATTATAAGTTTAAAAGATGTGAAAAATCATGCACATAGTAATCTGCCACCGCAGAAATTGCATCAGCATCGTCTTTTGAAGATTCGTCAAAAATTCCGCAGACTTTTATGCCTGAAAGTTTTGCCGATTTGTTGGCGTTTAAATTATCGTCAACAAATAAAATTTCATCAATTGGTGCACCGATTTTCTCTGCACACATTTTATAAATTTCGGGATTTGCCTTCGTTGTGTTGAAATCATCACACGACCAGACGTTTGCAAATATATCAAAAATGCCGAGCCTTTTAAGGCAAGGATCAAGCGTTAAGTGCGGACTTGCGGTTAAAACATTTAAATTTGCACCATCATCCTTTAATGCTTTAAGCGTAGAAATAACATTTTCTTTTGCAGGAATTGTGTGTGTATATTCATAAATTGCGCGCTCGCCCATTTTGTTGCCAAGCTCTTCGATTGATAGATTAACACCTAACTCTTTTATAAAATACTGCGCAGTACCCATAAATCCGAGCGGAGTTATTATTTTAATTAAATCTTCACCATAGGAAATGCCGCATTCGTCTAAAATTCCTGTCATTGTTTCTATATATGCAGGCATTGAATCGACCAGTGTGCCGTCAAAATCAAAAAGATACGTGCTAAACTTCATAAAATTCACCTCTTGTTTATTCTAACACAAGCGAGCTTGATAAACAACAAAATAAAGCGCGCATATTATGAAACGGGTGATTTTATGGAAATTGTAAATGATGTTGCAATTTTAAATTTATATCTGTATCTTTTAAATAATTTTGTTCCACTTACAAACGAAAGTTTTCATGACATTATTTTAAGGCTTTATTACAACTTTAAAAGAAATATTCCGAAATTGTGGTCGAAACGCCGGGCTGCACGCCTTGAGATAATATTAAATTATATTGAAAGAAACAAAAATCTTGCATCGGCAAAGCTTATAAGACAAGTGTGCAGTGACAGTGGTTTGTGTGCTTGCGCATTTTTAGTGCCGAAAGGTGAGGTGTATGTTGCTCTGCGCGGTACGGGAACAGGGGAATGGATAGATAACGGCGAAGGTCTTGCGGGGACAGATTTTCCAACAGACCAACAAGCAGAGGCGCTTGAATGGTTTGAAAAACTTATAGAAAAAGAGAACATTTTGCCTGAAGAAGTTGTTGTATCCGGTCATTCAAAAGGTGGAAATAAGGCCCAGCTTATTGCGATGAAATTTAATGTGCAAAAATGCATAAGCTTTGATGGACAAGGCTTTTCGCCCGAGGCAATTTCTGAATTAAAAACCGAGCTGGGCGAAAGATTTTATAAACGAAGAGAAAATGTGTTTTCTTATTCTGCGGAAAATGATTACATAAATGTTTTGGGAGAACGCCTGATGCCGCATGAAAACGTCTTCTTTTTAAAATCAAACGGTGGGTTACATTTTTTAGAGGCAATTTTAAATAAAGATGGCACGCTTAGGAAACTTTGTGAGCAAGGAAAACTCTCGGAATGTGTCGATAACATATCCGATGAGCTTATGAAAATTCCGCCGAGCGCGAGAAAATATGCAACACTTGGCGTTATGAATATTATTCAAAAATACATCGTAGACGAACCTGCGCTAAACGGTGACTTCGTGTCAATTGAAAATACGATTGCAGGCTTAGGAGTTGCTGCATTTTCAGTTATTAAAAGTATTGTAAAAAACGCAAAAATGTGATATTATGTCAAATGGTGATTTTTATGTACAGTCAAAAATTAAAAGGTAATTTGCTTTTGTTTCTAACGGCTCTTGTCTGGGGTATTTCGTTTGTATTCCAGAGCAAAGGTGTTGAAGCGATGCCGCCGATTGCATTTAATGGAATACGTTCAATTCTGGGTGGGATTGTGCTTCTTCCGGTTATCTTTTTTTTAGATAAAGGCAAAAGGGAACGCGGAGAGGAAACTAAAATAACAAAACCGCTGCTTCTTGGCGGAATTTGTTGCGGAGCATTTCTGTGCATTGCGACCACTTTGCAGTCGATGGGAATGGTTTACACAAGTCCAGGTAAAGCGGGCTTCATAACAGCGCTTTATATGGTAATTGTTCCGATTATCGGTCTTTTTATGGGCAAAAAGCCGCGACTTATTATTTTGATCTCCGTTTTGATTGCCGTGGCAGGATTGTATTTAATGTGCATAAGCGGAAGTCTTGCGCTAAATTCGGGCGATATTTTGATTTTCCTTTGCGCATTTGTGTTTGCAGGGCATATTTTGCTTATTGACTATTTTTCACCGAAGGTTGACGGAGTGAAGCTTTCGTGTTTGCAATTTTTCGTTTGCGGCATACTTAGTCTTATTGCAATGCCGTTTAGCGGAGTTCCAACATGGGATATGATTTCTTCCTGCTGGATTGAGCTTGCTTATGCGGGTGTTATGTCGTGCGGCGTTGCATATACTTTGCAGATTGTTGGTCAGAAGTATACAGACCCGACCTCGGCGTCAATCTTAATGAGTTTGGAATCGGTTTTTGCAACACTTTCAACGGTGATTTTAGTGGCGCTTGGTTTTAATCTAACGGGCGGAGCTATGTCAATGCGCGAGATTTTGGGCTGCATTTTGATGTTTATTGCCATTATGCTTGTGCAAATGCCTGAGAAAAAGCACTAATTTTGTTGACAAGTGCAGTAATTCTGTGTTAACATATTTTTAATAATTTAAGCGCGAGGTCAAAACTTTTCTCGCGCTATTTTTTTAGGAGGTACACAAATGAAATTCTCAATGAGAAAAACTCTCCCCGTGCTCATTGTTGCAATTCTTCTTGTCATCACCTCGGTTTTTGCTACCGGTGATGCTGAAGTGAGCACAATGTATGCAACATTCTGGGCGCTTGTTCCGCCGGTTGTTGCTATCGCTCTTGCGCTTATTACCAAAGAGGTTTATTCATCACTCTTTATAGGTATCGTGCTCGGCGGTCTTCTCGCTTGTAACTGGAAACCGGTTGCGGCACTTGATGCGATTGTTAACGAAGGCTTGATTGCAGCTGTTTCAGGAACAGCCGGCATCTTCATCTTCCTTGTTATTTTGGGCACTCTCGTTGCTCTTATCAACAAGGCAGGCGGCTCTGCTGCATTCGGTCGTTGGGCGCAGACTCATATCAAGTCTCGCGTTGGGGCAATGTTTGCAACCTTTATTCTCGGCGTTTTAATTTTCATTGACGACTACTTTAACTGCTTAACCGTTGGTAGTGTTATGCTCCCGGTTACTGACAGCCATAAGATTTCACGCGCAAAGCTTGCATTCTTAATTGACGCAACCGCAGCTCCGATTTGTATGATCGCTCCGGTTTCTTCATGGGCTGCTGCTGTTGCAGAGTTTACTGAGGGAACAGGCTATTCGGGAATTGAGCTTTTTGTTCGCGCTATTCCGTATAACTTCTATTCACTTTTAATGTTTGTGTTCATCATCGCAATCATTCTTATGAAGTTCGATTACGGTCCGATGAAGAAACACGAGTTTAATGCATTAAACAAGGGCGATCTCTTTACATCAGGTCAGGACGATGTTGCAACGGCAGAAGCTGTTGAAGCTAACCCGAAGGGCAAGGTTATTGATCTTATCTTACCGGTTATCGTTTTAGTTGTTATTTCAATCATCGGTCTTATCTACGTTGGCGGATTCTTCAGCGGATCAAACTTTATCGATGCATTTGGCAACACCGATGCAACAGTAGGTTTACCGTGGGGTGCAATTGTTGCGCTTCTCGTTACAATTATCTATTTAATTGCTCGCCGTGTTGTTACCTTTAAGGAAGCTATGGCTTGCATTCCGAAGGGCTTTAACGCAATGGTTCCGGCAATTCTTATCCTCACCTTTGCGACATCACTTAAGAATATGACAGGCTTACTCGGTGCAGATGTATTTGTTGAAGGACTTATGAAGACTGCAGCTCCGGGTCTTGCAAACTTCTTGCCGGCAATTATCTTCCTCGTTGCTTGCGTACTTGCGTTCTCAACAGGAACATCATGGGGTACTTTCGGTATTCTCATTCCGATTGTTCTTTCAATGTTTGATGCAACAAGTCCGCTTCTCATAATCGGTGTTTCAGCTTGTCTCGCAGGTGCAGTTTGCGGAGACCACTGCTCACCGATTTCCGACACAACAATTATGTCGTCGGCTGGTAGCCAGTCAAACCATATCAACCACGTTTCGACTCAGATGCCGTATGCAATCACGGTTGCACTCATTTCATTCGTGTGCTACCTCCTTGCGGCATTTACTCAGAACGCTTACATCTTACTTGCAGTCGGCGTGATTATCACAGTCGGCACATTGTTTGTAATTAAAGCGATTACTAAGAACAAAGAAGCGTAAATGAATAATAAAAAATCCACCTCATATGAGGTGGATTTTTTTGTTCTTAAATTATTGATAATAGCGCATCGTTGCGACAACTTTACCTAAAATTGCGGCATGTGTACCATCAATCGGCGAGAAGTCTTCATTTTCCGGGAGTAGCCAGATTTTATTGCCCTTGTGCATATAAGTTTTGACCGTTGCTTCATCTTCTAAAAGCGCAACGACGATATCACCGTTATTTACAACCTGCTGGCGACGAACAACAATTACGTCATCCGGCATAATGCCCGCATTTTTCATTGAAAGCCCGCGCACGCGAAGTGCGAAATGCTCGTAGCCGGAGTTACCACCGTCGTAAGGAACATAACCCTCAATGTTTTCGGTAGCTAAAATCGGCTCACCTGCAGCTACGCGACCTAAAATCGGAATTGCGGGATATGATTTGACATTTCCCTCAGGTGAGAGAATTGTAAGGCCACGATTCTTGCCGCCGCTACGCTCAATGTATCCTTTCTTCTGCAGAGCTTGAAGGTGCATATGAACAGAAGCAGGGGAAGTCAGCCCTACGCCATGGCCGATATCACGCACAGAGGGTGGAAAACCATTTTCTTTAATATAATTGCTGATAAAATCAAAAATATCACGTTGTTTGTCGGTTAAATCACGCATAATAAAACCTCCTGTCAATATATTAAGAGTTTAACACATATAAAACAAAAGTTCAAGCCTTTCTTTGATAAATTTCAGAAACTTCTTTTGTTTCGTGTCCTTCAACGTCGCGGATAAATAGGGTTGGAAGAACTTTTAAACCTTCGCCGCCGCACTTTCTGGCTTCCAGCAAAACGAGTGAGGGCGCGGTTTTTGCATTGTTCTGAACGAGCCGCATACGCTTTGGCGCAAGGTTGTATTTGTAAAGTGCGGATATAAGTGCACCCAACCGTTCCGGTCGATACACAATAGAAAAACTTCCCTGATATTTTAAAAGATACGCAGCTGCGCGGCAGATGTCATCTATCGTGCTGTCAATTTCCATGCGCGCGGCAAGAAGGTTTGGATTTTCGGTATGAAGACCGCCATCGCGCTTTAAGTAAGGTGGGTTAGAAACCACAACATCAAAACTCTCGGGTTTTAAGTATTCTTCAATCTTAACAATGTCGCCGTTTATCACCTGCATACGGTCAGATAAGTTATTGAGCACAACGTTTTCTTCAGAAAGAGCATATGAGCCGGGGAGAATTTCAATTCCCGTAACCGTTATGTTCTTATATCGTGCGCACAAGAGAATTGAAATCGCGCCGTTTCCACAGCCTAAATCGCATACGTTATCATTTTTATGAATTTTAGCAAAGTGCGAAAGTAGCATAGAATCCGTTCCGAGTTTTAAAAACTCATTGCTTTGTTTTAGTTTAAAACCGGAGATTCCGAGTTCGTCAATCATATTTTCACTTCCAAACAGCAAAAATGTTAGTTTTATAGCATTATATAATATTGAAAAAATTTTTGCAAGGTTATATAGTCATAAAAAGAAACCGCACTGCCAAAAGACAGTGCGGTTTTATGCTTTAATAACCGATTATTCCGGCTTAATAGCCTCGACAGGGCAAGCGCCTGCGCAAGAACCACAATCGATGCAAGCATCAGCATCAATTACATACTGGCTGTCACCAGCGGTAATGCAACCAACCGGGCACTCACCTTCACAGGTACCGCAGCTGATGCACTCGTCAGAAATTACATGAGCCATTACAAACACCTCCAAGTTGTTTCTTTAACACTATTGTACCACGCCTTTTGAAAAAATCAATGGTAAATTGAAAAAAATTATAAAAAACCGTAAAGATTGGCGATACTACAAGAGAGGTGGTTTAATGTTTAGTGAAAATAAGTTTGATAGTGAAAGCGAATGTAGTTTGCGTTTGGCGCATGAATGTTCGGTAACTTTGGGGCACACTTATGTAGGTTCAGAGCATCTTCTTTATGGCCTTGTTGCACAGGGAGAAGGAGACGCGGCAAAGATTCTTTTAAAGCGCGGCATAAGTCGCGAACCGCTTGCGCGCAAGCTTTGTGAAACGCTCGGTAAAGGTGCGGCTCAGCAAAGGGTGCCGCACGGTTTAACTCCGCGTGCGAAGCGAATAATATCTGCGGCATACAGCGAAGCGGTAAGAGCAGGGCGCACAAACATTGGAACGGAACATATTCTGATGGGCATTTTGAGTGAAGGTGAAAGTGTTGCAACACGGCTGATTCTTTCTTTTGGTGTGGACCCGGGAAGACTGTACAATGACCTCGTGGCAGGCTATGCACAAAATGTTAAAAGCTCGCAGGAGAAGTCAGGGTCAGAAAAGCTTATTCGCCAATTCGGTAGAGATTTAACTGCGGCGGCGCGCGCGGGAAGTTTGGACCCGGTAATAGGACGAGACAAGGAAATAGAAAATGTTATATGCACACTCAGCCGCAGAAGTAAAAACAACCCTTGCCTTATAGGGGAACCGGGTGTTGGAAAAACTGCAGTGGTAGAGGGGCTTGCGCTTAGAATAGCCGCAGGAGACGTTCCGAGAACGCTTTATAACTCGAGAATTATAACTCTTGATATGCCGACTGTTATAGCAGGAACTAAATATCGCGGCGAATTTGAAGACCGTGTCAAAAAAATACTTCATGAGGTGCGCGAGCTTGGAAATGTAATTTTATTTATTGATGAAATACACACGATAGTTGGTGCGGGTGCGGCTGAGGGCGCGATTGATGCCGCAAATATTTTAAAACCGGCTTTAGCGCGTACGGAAATAAAACTGATTGGCGCAACAACGCGCGAGGAGTATCGCAAACACATTGAAAAAGATGCTGCTTTAGAGCGGCGCCTTCAACCGATTACTGTTTCGGAACCGACAAAAGAAGAAACTCTTGCGATATTGCGTGGAATAAAAGGACTTTACGAGCGTCACCATGAGGTGGTTATAGGTGACGATATATTAAAATGTGCAATTGACTTGTCTGTGCGATATATAAACGACAGGTATCTGCCTGACAAGGCAATAGACATTGTTGATGAAGCGGCAAGCCGCGCAAGCGTTGAAACACACACGCTTAGTCAGGAGCATATAAGGAGGGCAATAACTGACCGTACAGGTATACCAATGGAACAATTAAATGCTGACGAGAAGAAAAAAATATCCGGTTTAAAAGAGAAGCTTTGCAATCGCATAATCGGGCAGGATGAAGCGATAGAAAAAATGTGCAAGGCGGTTGCGCGAGCGCGAGTCGGGCTTTCTGATCCGAAGAGACCGAGCGGTGTGTTTTTATTTATGGGTGAGAGTGGTGTTGGGAAAAGCGCACTTGCTTGTGCGTTTGCAGAGGAGTTCTTTGGATCAGAAAAGTCACTTGTGAGAATGGATATGTCAGAATATATGGAAAAACATTCTGTAAGCAAGTTGATAGGTGCACCACCCGGATATATTGGCTACGACGGTGGAGGTTGCTTGACGGAAAAAATAAAAGCAAAACCATACTCGGTGGTGCTGTTTGATGAAATCGAAAAAGCACATCCGGATGTACTGAATATCCTGCTTCAGATTTTAGAGGACGGCAAGTTGAGTGATTCTACGGGAAGAGTAGCAGATTTTAAGAATACGTTTATTATTATGACCTCTAATATAGGTTCTGAACACTTAAACTCCGATGCAGGAATGGGATTTGCCGGGAGCATATCTGATAAAAAAGCAAGAGCGCTCAAACAGCTAAAGACAACTCTTAGACCTGAGCTCTTAAACAGAATTGATGAAACACTGGTGTTTAACTCATTGAAAAGCGCAGAACTTGTGCAAATTGCAAGAAAAATGGTTGAAGAGATTGAAGCTCGTGCAGCAACAAAAGGAATAAATATACAAATTGAAAATGAGGTTATAGAACGACTTGCTCATCACGCTTTTGAAAAAAACGGCGGCGCGAGGGTTCTCAGAAGCATAATTGATGAGGAAATAACCGTAAAGCTTGCTGAAAAGTTATTGCAAGGAGAAAATAAAACAAATTTTAAGTGTATATTATGCAATGATATACCAAGTTTTATGCATAATTAAAAAGCGAGGTTGCAAGAGCGCAATAAAAAATTTTGTATATTTAATGCATAATAAAAACAATAAAAACAAAAAAACCGCAAGAACAAAGGGAAGACGAAAGCATAAATATTCCACACAATGAAATAAAATTCAAAAGCTCAAGAAAATAGCTTAAAAACATTGACAAATGCAACGTATGATATTATAATATAAAGAAAAATGAAGAATTAGCGCATATTAAATTGCGGCAATGTTACTTAAACAACGTGCGCTATTTAATATGCGTTTTTTTGTAGACAGAATAAGGAGGATGTGTGATGAGTAAGAAAGCATATTTGGTTCTCCAGAATGGTGATGTGTTCGAGGGAGAGTCTTTTGGTGCTGAAGGTACAGTCATTTCAGAGATCGTTTTTACAACGGGTATGACAGGGTATCTTGAAGCGATGACAGACAAGAGCTTTTACGGCCAGACACCGGTACATTCTTTTCCGCTTGTAGGAAACTATGGTGTAATTACCGAAGATCTGGAGGGAAGCAAAATCGTTCCCGAGGCATATATTGTCAAGCATTGGTGCAAGGAACCGTCAAACTTCCGCTGCGAGAAAGATTTAGATACCTTCTTTAAAGAGAAGAACATCGTTGGTCTCTGCGAGATTGACACCAGAACTCTTGTTAAAACTCTTCGCGATAACGGCACTATGAATGGTATGATTACTACCGATTTGAGCAAGGTTGACCACAAGGCAATTGCCGAGTATCGCATTTCCGATGCTGTTAAGAATGTTACAACCCGTGTTAAATACGTAGCACCGTGCAACGATGCAAAGTTCCGCATTGCGCTTATTGACTTGGGACTTAAAGAAAGTCTCATTAAAACTTTAAATAATTACGGTTGCGAAGTGCATGTTTTCCCAGCAAGTGCACCGGCGCATGAGATTTTAGCAGTAAATCCTGACGGAATTATGCTATCCAACGGCCCCGGAGACCCGAGTGAGTGTGTTGAAACAATAAACACTCTTCGTTTACTTAAAGAGAAAAATATTCCGACTTTCGGCATCCGCTTAGGACACCAGCTTTTAGCGCTTGCAAATGGCTTTGCGATTGAGAAATTGCCGCACGGACATCGCGGCGCAAATCACCCTGTAAAATGTGCAGAAAACGGAAGAACTTATATAAGCACTCAGAATCACGGATATACTGTAACAGGTGTTGATGAAAAGATTGCTAAGGTATCATTTGTGAATACAAACGATAAGACTTGCGAAGGACTTGATTATATCGGAGTGCCTGCATTTTCCGTTCAGTTTGAACCGTCGGCTTGTCGCGGTGCAAACGGTGCCAATATGCTATACGAGCGTTTTATCGCTATGATGGAGGGTGCAAAAAATGCCTAAATATGAATCTATTAAAAAAGTAATGGTTATCGGTTCGGGTCCTATCGTTATCGGACAAGCTGCCGAATTTGACTATGCAGGAACTCAGGCGCTTCGCGCACTCCGTGAGGATGGCCTTGAGGTTGTTTTAATAAACTCAAACCCTGCAACAATTATGACTGATCAAGCTATGGCGGATAAAATTTACATCGAACCGCTTACACTTACAACAGTTAAAAGAATTATTGAAATAGAGAGACCGGATAGTATTCTGTCGGGTCTTGGCGGTCAGACGGGTCTTAATCTCTGCATGCAGCTTGCAAAGGAAGGCTATCTTGAACAGATGGGTGTGCGACTTCTTGGCGCATCCCCTGAAACTATTGACAAAGCTGAAGACAGACAGATGTTTAAGGATACGATGGAGTCCATCGGTCAGCCGTGCATTCCGTCAAAGGTTGTTGAAGATGTTGATTCTGCAATTGAGTTTGCGGAGAGCATTGATTATCCGGTAATTATCCGCCCGGCATTTACTCTTGGTGGAAGCGGTGGAGGTATCGCAGCAGACCGTGAGGAATTATATGAAATCGCGCGTGAAGGTCTTGATGCATCACCAATTCGCCAGATTCTTGTTGAAAAGTGCATTTCAGGCTGGAAGGAAATTGAGTTTGAGGCAATGCGTGACCGAAAAGGTAATGCAATCACAATCTGCTCAATGGAAAACTTTGACCCGGTTGGTGTTCACACAGGTGACAGTATCGTTATTGCACCTGCGGTAACTCTTGCTGATAAGGAATTCCAAATGCTCCGTAACGCGGCGCTTGACATTGTTGAGGCGCTCGGTGTTGAGGGTGGCTGCAACTGCCAGTTTGCGCTCCATCCGGAAACATTTGAATATGCAGTAATTGAGGTTAACCCGCGTGTTTCACGTTCAAGTGCTCTTGCAAGTAAGGCAACGGGTTACCCGATTGCAAAGGTTGCAACGAAAGTTGCAATCGGTTATACTCTCGATGAAATTCCAAATGCAGTCACAGGTAAGACATTTGCGGCAAATGAGCCGACGATTGACTATGTTGCTGTTAAGTTCCCGAAATGGCCGTTTGAAAAATTTGTTTATGCAAAGCGCGAGCTCGGCACACAGATGAAGGCTACCGGCGAAGTTATGACAATCGCAGATACTTTTGAAATGGCTATTATGAAGGCTGTCCGCGGTGCGGAAATTTCGCTTTCAACACTCCGTATGCCAAAGCTTGAATACCTTTCAACGGAAGATATCCGCGCTAAGCTCCATAAATGCACAGACGAGAGATTATTTGTCGTTTATGAAGCATTATATCGTGGAATTTCCGTTGACGAAATCCACGATATCACAATGATTGATGAATGGTTCTTATACAAACTCCTCAATATGATAAACTATGAAAAGGAAATCAAAGGCAGACCGATGAGCGAGGCCCAGTATCTCCGCGGTAAGAGACTCGGGTATACCGATGCGTCACTCTATCAGTTATCTGAAAATCCGATTAAATTTGAGCGAGCACCGACCTATAAAATGGTTGACACCTGCGCTGCAGAATTCGGTGCACAGACTCCGTATTTCTATGCAACTTACGATGATGGAGACAATGAGGCAAAGCCGTTTACTGATGAGGTTAAGAAGCCGAGAATGTTGGTTCTTGGTTCAGGTCCTATCCGTATCGGTCAGGGTATTGAGTTTGACTATGCAAGTGTTCATTGCGTATGGTCACTCCAGCGTATGGGCTATGAGGTTATAATCATAAACAATAACCCGGAGACCGTTTCGACCGACTTCGATACCGCAGATCGTTTGTACTTCGAGCCGCTTACACCGGAGGATGTTCTCAATATAATTAAGCAGGAAAAGCCTGAGGGTGTAATTGTTGCATTCGGTGGTCAGACAGCTATCAAGCTCACTTCCTTCCTTGACAAGAACGGTATTAAGATTGTGGGAAGCTCGGCAGACAGTATTGATATGGCAGAGGACAGAGAGCGTTTTGATGCACTCCTCGAGAGTCTTGACATTAAGCGCCCGAAGGGTAAAACAGTTTTAGATTGCGATGGTGCCCTTACCGCTGCAAAGGCACTCGGTTATCCGGTACTTATGCGCCCGTCTTACGTACTCGGCGGTCAGAACATGATTATTGCATATTCCGATAACGACATCCGCGAGTATATGGCAATTATTCTTGCAACAAAGAATGACAACCCGGTACTTATTGATAAGTATTTAAGCGGTACAGAGATTGAAGTTGACGCAATCTGCGACGGTGATGATATTTTAATCCCGGGTATTATGGAACACGTTGAGAGAACAGGTGTTCACTCGGGTGACAGTATCGCAATTTATCCGGCACAGAGTTTAACTCCTGAGCTTACTGAGCGCGTTGTTGAAGTTACACGCGCACTCAGCGTTGGCCTTAATGCGAGAGGTCTTGTTAACATCCAGTACATTATAATGGATGGCGAGGTTTATGTAATTGAGGTTAATCCGCGCGCATCGCGTACCGTTCCGTATATCAGTAAGGTTACGGGAATCCCGATGTGCGAGCTGGCAGTTCGCGCAAGTCTTGGCGAAAAGCTTTCTGATTTAGGATATAAATACGGCCTCCATCCGGCAGCAAATACCGTTGCGGTTAAGGTTCCGGTATTCTCGTTTGAGAAATTAACAAATGTTGACACTCAACTTGGTCCGGAAATGAAGTCAACAGGCGAAGTTTTAGGTGTTGGCGAAACAGTCCGCGAGGCTATATTCAAGGGTCTTGTTGCAGCAGGTTACACGATGGAGGTTGAAGGTGGCGTATTTATCACCGTTCGCGACCAGGACAAGAGTGAAATCGGCGCAATTGCCAAGAAATATGCAGATCTCGGCTTTGAACTCTATGCAACAGCAGGAACAGCCGTTAAGCTACGCGAATGCGGTCTTACCGTCAAGGAAGTTGACAAAATTCATGCAAACCCGGAGAGCAACACAATGACACTTTTAGATAGCGGTGTTGTTCACTACGTAATCTCAACTTCGGCAACGGGAAGAAACCCGGCTATGGATGATGTTAAAATCCGTCGCCGCGCAAGCGCTCGCCGTATCCCGTGTCTTACAGCGCTTGATACTGCAAATGCAGTTGCAGATGCCCTAGCAAGCGGATTTAATGAAAATAGCGTTGCGCTTTATGATCTTCACGCAATTTCTGAATAAAAACGCGGTTTACAAGCGGTTGGATTTTTCCAACCGCTTGTTGTGTTTTATTTTGCTAAAATATAAGTCTTTTTGAAGCATCTTCCCTTAAAATAAAAATATTCTCCCAAATTCTCAAAAAGTTATTGCAATTTTTGGTAAGGTGTGGTATAGTTTTTAACATAAGTTAAATAGTTGTATTTTTGTACATAAATTTTATTTTACTATCCCACTCTTTTATTTTCCTTTCTCAAGCCTCATGACGGTGCCGCAGAGTTTGCGGCACCTCAAGAGGACTAAAAGAACATAAAAGTGTATATTTTTTCTCGCAGTGAAATTTTCGCTGCGAGAATTTTTATGCGAAAATTATATTTGGCATATTCAACAAAAAAACAGTAGGAAAAATCAAAAAAAGAATAAAATATGCATAGCCAAGAGGCTTTGTGTGTGATATATTTGTTATATGAAAGTATATCCTTTGCTTAACGCGAGGAAGAGCAAAGCTTGTTTTCAAAAGAATTGGAGGGGAATTTATGAAAACAATAGTTAAATCCAAAAAAATCGTGGCTTTGGCAATAGCGATTGTTATGCTTGTGGGATTTATTCCAACGGGCCTTTTCGTGTTTGGTCAGGCAGCAGAGTGGGCGGGAAGCGAGGCTACAACGGAATATACTTTTCCACGTGTTGATGCGGCTCCCAGTGCCAAACAACCTGATTTGAGAGCGTTTGATGCTCTCAACAAGGTCTTTACCGACGGTACAAAGATTAACCACAGTACCACAAATTCGGGCAACCCGAACTGGTATTCAAAGGGTGATTATGCTACATACGGCGATAATTACCTCGCGGTTGACACATGGAACAGATTGCTCTATCGTGCAACAAGCAAAAACCATTTCTTTACTCTTCAGATTATATTACCGCAAACTCCGGGTAAGTATACAATTAAGGTAAGCACAGTAGCCGGTTACGGCTCATATGGTTTTGATTCTTATGTTTTTGATAAGGATGCAACGATTACAAGAGCTGACCTTACAACTACAAGCGAGAATTACACAGGTAGCGGTGTAATGGGAGCAGATGCCATTTGGAGAATCGGTACATATGAAGTTACCGAAGAGATGGCAGGTAAGGAAGTTAAGTTTGCTATGACTGCGTCTGCAGATGCTGAACACGGTGCAGAAGGTCAGAGTGGCTATTACGGTGCATATCTTTCAAAGATTATCTTTGACGGTTCAGCACCTCCTTCTCTTGCTTCAATTGATGTTTCGGCAGACAAGACCGATTTAAACCCGGTTGATGCAACGGCTATACTTTCAGTTTCCGGCAAAATGACTGACGGTTCATCTGCAAGCATTTCTGCAAGCGATGTTATTTATAAAAATTTAACGCCGGGCATTATCGACTTAAATGGTGATACAGTTACATATAAGGCAGAGGGTACAGGTAGAGTAGAGGCAACTGTAACACTTGACGATGTTAAATTGAACAAGATAATTGAATTTACCTGTGTTAATAAGATTCTTGTTGACACTGATGATTGGGCGGGTGTAAATGCATCTGTAACTTATGACTTCCGTTACGGCTATGAGGGCGGCACAGCTGCTCCGAAGAGCACAAAGCCGAGCGCGTTTACAGATTATAATGTAAAAACCAACCCGAACTGGAAATATGTTGGTCAGTCTTGGTTTGATACAGGCAATTCATATACATTTGACGGATGGATGCGCCTTGCTATGGGACGTAGCGATTTCCGCAATGCGGCAACCTTTACAATTAAGCTTCCGAGTGAGCCAGGCAAGTATTCCGTTGAGTTTACTCACAGAAATTACTACACCGCGCCGCAGGTAGACTTATACATCTGCGATGCAAATGCAACAGCTCTTTATGAGATTAACAACCGCAAAGCAGGTCAGCATTTTAGTGGCGTAATGGTTGATAACGTTGAAAAGGCTGATGAAAACACAACCATTAAGCTTGGCGAATATATCGTTAAAGCAAAGGATGCAGGCAAGGAGAAAGTTCTCGTTATCACATCCGAGGTGCTAAATACCAATAGCGCAGAAATGTCAGGCGGCGGTATTGGCAGCCAGGGAATGTTTTTCCGTTCCGTTACGTTTAACGGCGCAAATCCGGAAGCGCTCTCCAAAATTGACGTTTCGAGCTCAACTGATACAATTGAAAAGGGCAATAGTGCATCCATTTCGGTTGCAGGTAAGCTCGCAAACGGCAATATTGCTGATTTAAGCGCTGCAACAATCGAATACACAAGCAAGACACCGGAAACTGCAGAGGTTTCAGATACCGGTGTTGTAACTGCACTGGGTAAGGGCCTTGTAACAATTGAAGTTAAGGTTACTTTGGGTAAAGTTACATTAAAGAAAACGATTGATTTAACTGCTATTCATACTCTTCCTTATGCAGGTAAGGTAAATAATACAAAATACGACTTCGTTGCAGGTCTTTACGATGAAAGAACCGATCTTTTGACAGAGTATAACGAAGCGAAGAATGCAAATTGGAAGTTCCATTCAATGAATGGCGCTATAAGCTGTGAGGGCTTCTATGGCCTTGCTATGCGATTTAACTCGAATACAAAGAGTGAAAATACATATATCGCGTTTACTGTAAAGGCTCCGAAGCAGGGTAGATATACCGGATACTTCAAGTGGGCAAACCACGTTGGTGCGCTCCAGATGAAGATCTATGCTCTTCCGGCAAATACTCCGAAAGAGCAGATTGCGGCAAAAGCTAAAGAATCTGTGCCGCTTGGTATAGTCAACTATGACGGCGTAGTAGGCGACACAATAAAGCTCGGTCAGATTGATATGTATAATGAAGATGCAGAAATGCTTCTCGTATTTATACCGACCAAGTATAATGTAGATTCAGCCGGTACCGGCTACGCAGGTATGAGCTTAACAAACTTAAACCTTGTGGGCGAAGCTCCGTCACCGCTTGACCAGGTTAACCTCATCGTATCAAGTGATACCATTTCAAAGAACGCTCCGGCAACTACTATTGTCACAGCAACACTTGAAAACGGCGAGACAGCTGACCTTTCTGCGAAAAATCTTGCAGAGGTTATCTTAAAGAGTTCAAATGAGAACATATTAAAGGTTATTGATGATGGAACTCTCGTAGCAGTAAGTGACGGCAGTGCAACACTCAAGGCAACCGTTACACTCGACGGCGTTACAAAGACTGTATCACGCGACATAGTTTGTGTAAGCTACGGCGGTGAGAGCACATCGAATGAAATCAACCTTATGACAGGCCTTGCAGATGATGGCGAAAATCTTGATTTACTCACAGATTATAATGCTGGTAAAAATGCCCGTTGGACATATTTTGGAAACTATATGAATCTCGCGGGTCGCTCGACAACTCGTGCCGGTGCAGTTAATTTCATCGGTATGGATGACGGCGCATGGAGTGCGATTAAGTTTAAGAGCGGAAATGAGGGCGCATATCAGTTTAAGCTTGCATATAAAAACCATATTGGTGCAAAAAATGGCAAGATTTTTGTTTTTGCAGGTGATACAAAGCTTTCGGATATTGATGCTTTAGTTAGATCATCAACTCCGGCAGGAACATTTGCTTATGCAGAGGGTGAAAATATTGCAGAGCTTGGCGAAGTTGCGCTTCGCAAAGATACCGAGTATATTTTAGTTCTCCAGGCAGACGGTGTTGGAGACGATGCAACTCACGGTTATGCAACTCTTACCGCAACAAAGCTTATCTTCGATGGTAATGAACCTGCACCCGTAATTCCGCAGCTTGACAGCGTTTCATTAAATGTAGTTAAAGCACTTGCAATCGGCGGTGCAGCAACTGCAACCGTTGCGGGTACGATGGACGATGGAAACGATGCGGATTTAACAGGTGCAACAATTGCATACTCATCAAGCAATACAAATGCAGTCACAATTGATAAAACAACCGGTGCAATGCTTGGTATTGCCGGCGGTGAAGCAATAATCACCGCAACTGTTACACTTGGTACGGTTACAAAGTCTGATTCAAAGACAGTAACTGTTTTAACAGAGCAGGAAAATCCGATTCAGCCGGGTATTGAGTACAGCGTAACATACGATTTTGTATCCTGCCTTGCTCGCTCGGGCGAAATGGTAGCTCCACTTACCGATTACAACCCGAATAAGAACACAAACTGGGCTTATGTAACTCATAGCTCAAATTACACAAACTGGGTAGCATCATTCTACGGTGCACTTCAGATTTTAAATGAAAAAGCGGGACAGTATGTCGCGTTCAAGATTAAAGCTCCGGAACCCGGTCTTTATGCAGGAACAATGGCATACAGTGGTTCTGCAAATGCCAAGAAGGCAGAAATTTACATCCTTCCGGGAAATATCGCGCCAGATGCAATTGATGATGCTATTGCAACTACTCCGGCAACTGCAATCTATGATGTGGTCTCATCAGCTCTCGGCACTTTACAGTATGTTGACCTAGGTCTTCTTCCACTTACCGGTCAGACAGATTATTACTTCATTATTAAATGTAGTGAAGTAGATCCGGCTCCGGCTTCAGGTAAAGCAGGAACGCTATATCTCAACACACTTCATTTATCGGGTGCTAAACCGCTTGACAGTTTAACATCAAAGCTTGATAACAATTCAACAAATAACGTTTTAGCCCTTGGTGCATCATGTAAGATTTTAAATACAACACCAAGTGTTCCGGCAGAGGCTGCTCAGGCTACATATACCTACTCTTCGTCAAACGAAGAAGTTGCAACAGTTACTGCAGATGGTACCGTTACCGCGCATGCAAACGGCTTTGCAACAATTACGGTTAATGCAACACTTCAGAGTATCAGTAAGAGCACAACATTTGATGTTATAGCAGGTACGCTCAAAGCTCGTCGCACGAGAACAACCGACGAAACGCTTGAAATTATGCGCGAGAACTTTGATAAATATGATTGGGCTGTACCAACACTTAAAAATGCAATCAAGGCGGCAGATTTATATGTAGACAGATATGAAGAAATTTGCGACCTTCTCACATCAAATGAGCTTCCACGCGGTGCGCAGATGTACGGTGACCCGAACTTTAACTATTGTTACTATTGCGAAACCGACCTCGGTGCAGTAAGTGGCGGATTCATAACAGATCCGCTTAATGTTGCATGGAAGGTGCAGTGCAGTGAATGTCGCCGATACTTCCCGTCAAATGACTTCGGTTCATATTATAAATTAGGTCTCGACGAGCATGGACTCTGGAGCGAGGCACTTTCAAAGCAGAAGAATGATGAAATCGTTGCAAACGGTGGCGACGGATACTTAAAGAATGTTCTCTATCCTGAAAAGAACACAGAGGAAGAGCCTAACTGGGGTGTTGACAACGGTTTTGGTTATGATTCCGGCAAATACTTTCCGGCACCGAATGAAAGAGTTAAAATCGTTCATTGCTACATTCCGAGGTATAATCACGCATTATGGGGTTCAGCTTGGAACTACAATTCCGGCGGCCCGATTAACAGAGCGCTCTTCTCACTTTCAGAAGCGTATAAGTACACCGGTGAGGAGAAATACGGTATCGCAGGTGCGGTAATCTTAGACCGCGTTGCAGATATTTACCCGACAATGCATCTTAACCCCGCGTGGAGATATGTATATGTTTCATCTTCAGGCGGTTCAGGTAAGGGTACAGTTTTAGGCTGTATTGCAGACTACAGCTTAGCAGTTCGTCTTGCAGATTCCTATGACGCGCTCTGGCCGGCAATGGAGAATCCGAAGGTAATTCAGATTCTCTCGGAAAAGGCGAAGAAGTATAACTTGGAAAATCCGAAGACCTCGGCAGACTTAATTCGCTTTAATTGCGATAACGGTCTTCTCCGTGCAATCCGTCAGGGCATCCATACAACGGAAATTTGGGGCAACTTCGGATATCCGCAGCACGTTATGGCAACAATCGGCGTTGTATTAGACACAATGCCCGAGAGTAAGGAATGGATTGACTGGATTTTTGAATCAAGTAAAAACTCAAACGGTGGAGGCATCGTCGGCGAAAAGGGTAATGTAAACTCATCTCTTGTAACCAATGTTGACCGTGACGCTTGGGGTAACGAGGCAGCTCCGGGCTACAACCTTGGTTGGATTAACTCAATGGGTAACATTGCGAGCGTGCTTAACGGTTACAAAGACACCTATGCAGGTGCTGATATTTACAACCATCCGAAGTACAGACGAATGATTTTCGCAACAACAGAGCTTACAATGGCAAGCCGCTACACACCGAATATCGGTGATACAGGCTACTTTGCAAAGCCTGATAACATTGCAAATTTAGGTCTCTTTACATCCGCATGGGGCGCAGGTATTCGCGAGGATAATATTGCTCGTATGATCTATCTCCTCTGCGACGGCGACCTTTCGGGATTGTCTTACGGCGTTGCAAGTCGTGACCCGTTTGCAATTCAGGGCGAGGTTCAGGCAGTTATTGATGAAAAAGGCCAGGGTCTTGACCTTGAAAGCGCAAATCTCGGCGGCTTCGGCCTTATGACTACGCGTGACGGCGAGTGGAAGGTTGCCAACAACGGCATCGATACTCAGCGAAGCTACTGGATGTACTATGGTCGCAACGGTGGACACGGTCATGCAGGTCACCTCAATTTAGGTCTTGTTGCATACGGTATCAATATGGCGCCTGATCTTGGCAATCCGGACTATAAATCAGTTGATTGTAACCGTATTACATGGAGCTCAACTCCAATGGCTCATAACACAGTTATGGTAATTGAGAAGAAGGGCGAAACCTATACGGAAGCAACAGAAAACAGCGTTATCTCCGGTGACCCGTATCACTTTGACGATTCGGGCAAGGTTAAGGTAATGGATGTTGATGTTCCTGAGCTTTACGATTCAACAGAAATCTTCCGCAGAACGATTGTTGAAGTTGATTATAATGACGATGTAAGCTATGCGGTTGACTTCTTCCGTGTAAAGGGTGGTAACGACCACGTCTACAACTTCCATTCGCAAGGCGATGAAATTGAAGTTGATATTGATATGACACCGCAGGTTGACGAAAACGGAAACTTTGTAGGATCATATGCAGGGCCGGAGATTCCGTACGGACCGGATGAGATGTGGGAAAACGATTGGCATACAAAGCTTAAGTCACCTGTCGGCTTTACATGGCTTAAGAATATTTACAGAGCAAAGAATCCGAATGCTACTACAATTAGTGCGGACTTTAAGATACGTGATTTCTTCAATGTACTTCCGGGTGATCCGAATTTACATATGAAGCTAACGATGCTCAATACTGATAATGAGATTTCAGAGTTCGCTTACGGCGACACAAGACCGCCTAAGTCAAATAACTCTCCGGCACTCATTAAACAGATTATGGCTCGTCGTCAGGGCAAGAACTTAGACTCTCTCTTTACAACAGTTATCCAGCCGTACAAGGATAACGCATATATTGAAAAGGTTGAGGAAGTTCCGGTTGTAATCAAATCGGGCTATGAGGGCAAGAATGACGCATCCCGCGCAGTTAAGGTAACGCTTACAACAGGCAGAGTTGACTATATCGTTTATGCAACAAACAATACCGTTACATATACTGTTGATGATAAGTTTGATATGCATGCATTCGTTGGTGTTGTAACTTATGAGCCGGGTGTTGAAACTCCGATTTATACCTATATGAATGACGGTACATTCCTTGCAGGTATGACCGGTACAGATAAGTACACCGGTAAGGTGGTAGATTTCACCCGTGAGCTTTCGCTTGATAACAGCATAACAGTTGAGTTTGACGGAAGCTTTGACGCAAACAAGCTTGTTGGGCAGTACATCTATATTGACAACGGAAGCAGAACAAATGGCGCAGCTAACAGCACTTATAAGATTGAAGGTGCTGAAGTTTCTGCAAGCGACCCGATGATAGTCAAACTTGATGTTGGTATGACAACAACAACACTCAGTTACGTTGACGAAACCGACGAAACAAAGGGCTTTAACTACTTAATGGGAGAGGGAATGGATTTTGAAATCCCGCTTCCGACATATGATGATGCGAGCCCGATTCCGAACGAGATGCCGAAGCAGAGAGTTGAGGCTGGTAACACCTTAACATTTAAGGTATCAGCACAGAGCCAGACAGGTAATGACCTCACCTATAAGATGAATGACAGTGTTGAAGGTATGATCTTTGATGAACAGACTCAGACCTTTACATGGACACCGACCACAGCAGACCGTGGCGACAATATAGCATCATTCATCGTAAGCGACGGATTACTTGAAACACAGTTCTATGTTGAAATTGAAGTAGCTAACCCGACCGGCGGTGCAGTCGCAGGCGGCGACACCTTCCCAGA
>JAZNOR010000002.1:0-9994 GCA_045589235.1 Eubacteriales bacterium
CCTATTTTAAGAGTGTGACTGTCGCCGTATTTATCCTCAAATTTGACAATCGTCGGATTATTAAGACCATACTTGCCGAGATCTTTCGGATAGTCCTCGATGTGTGCTGCCGCTTTTATCGCAATAAGCGGCGTAAATAACTTATTTTCAACTGCATTATTGTCGCCATCCATATGATCCGGAGATGTTATTTCATATTGCGGTGCTGTTGGATTTTCTTCTGTAATCGGCTCTGCATTTTCTTTGCGTGCAACGGTAATTGTATCCATTCCATTACGCTCAATGCTGATCTTTTTAATCGTCTCAACAGATGGATATTCCTCATACATAGTAATATCACGATAATCAATCTGAGACTTCATAAGCATATCTGTTGTGCTTCCGCCAATTAAATACACCTTTTTAGTGTCTGAACGTTTGATGTAAACACCCTCGCCACTTGGTGCATCTGCGCCAAGCACAAGCTCAACTTTTTCACCATCTGAGAAGTTAATCTTAAGCTTTCTGCGTGGGTTGTTAAATCCGAACTCCTTATCTCTGCCCTCAGGCTCTGCAATTTCATCAATTGCAACTAAGATACTTACAAATCCGGCAAGTGTATACATAGCTTCGCCGTCATAATTGAACTCCTCACCCTCACCGGTGAGCTTTGCAACCTGTTTTCCGGCTTTATCAATCGAGTAAATCATATTGAAATCGCGGCCCTTATCAGGTGTAATGTTAATCGACTCTACCATATTGGCAGATTTATTAACAATATAAATTGACGAGCTGCCGGGTGTTACAGTTATGGGTTCATCCTTGGTTAATTCAGGAAGAAATGTAATCGCCGCCCAGGTTGCAATACCTAAAACTACACATACAATAGCCGTAATTATAAGAGGCTTTAGCTGTTTCATTTTCATAGCACTACACCTCTTATCTATGCCGGCGGCGGAAGAAAATAAAGAGTCCTGCCGCAAGAATTATAAGCGGAACGAATATTACAAGAGTGTTTGTAATCAACTCAATCTGAGATTCATAGAAATTGAGGTCATTGCTTTCAGATAACTTAGGTGTGATCTTAATAGTCTTCATTCCATCATTTGAATAACTTACAATTGAACTAAAGAATGAGTTGTTAAGCGCAATGGATGTGTTGATAACAGACTCTGTCGCCATAGCATCACTGCCGAAAAGGAACACGCGATTAATGTCGCTCTCTGAAGTTTGCTTTTGTGAAAGCACCGCTATATTAAACGGACCCTTATCCTCATTTTCTCCTCTGCCATCGGTAATGTTTGCAGCAGCACTAAGTAAACGTGAATAGGAATTGTTACCGCTTATTGCAAGCGGAATTGTTCTGATGTAGCTTTTTTCTTCCCAAAGAATATTTATCGGGTGAGACTGCATTGAGTGAACCATAAGCTCAGAAGTCATAATATCTTTGGTAATGTCATTTTCAAGCAGCGTGCACATAACATTTACAGGCGTACCGTAAGCCATCTGCTGATCAATAATTGTTGTCGGACTAACCTGCATACCCCACTCGTCTAAAAATCGCTCTAAAACGGGGAGATTTGCTGCTAAATTATGATTCCAGAAGATGTAAACATTGTTGCCCGGAACCTTCAAAAACTCATCAACCTTAGCAATCTCAGCTGCGGTAAAGTCAACCTGCGGAGCACCAACTATAAGGTTGTTGACATCTGCAGCGATATCTTCACTACTTAAGTTAACGCTTGAAATTTCAATGTTATTACCGATTAAAATGTCTTCAAATCCGGTTACATCACTTTCGTTATGACCTGAAACCTTAGCAAATTTTGAAACCTTCGCTGAGGTAACAAAAGTAATTGCACTGGAAAGAGAAGACTCTGTAAGATAATAAATATCCGGATCACTGGAAGCGTTACTTACGCGGAACATATCCTTATACATAATCGGTTTGTATCGTCTTGCACCGGAAACGATAAAGAATGCCGCTTTTTCGCCTTCTTTACTTGCCTTTGCAAGCGGATAATCGTCAAAGAATTTCGGATTCTGGTTCGGGTCGATAAATTCATACTTTACCTTACCGCCTGAAGCAGTATTGTAGCGACGAAGTGTTTCTATCATCTGGTTTGAAATTTCACTTCGTGTAACCTTAGCTTCAGAATCCATAACATAAACCGTAATCTCCTCATCAAGCTCAGAGAGAAGTTCGACGCTCTGTTCGTCGAGTGAAAACTCTCCGCTTGCGGTAAGGTCAAGCTTTAGAGAAAATCTGTTGGTTAAAAAACTAGCAAGGGCATTAAAAAGTAAAATAACAACAACAAAAAGTGCTATAAAAACCGTTGATACGGATGCATATTGAATTTTTCTTTTATTAATTTTCATAATACATCCCCCTTTAGCTCCAGCGTTGCTTTTCAATTACCCTTGAGGTAAGGAAAAGGAAAATAACAATTACGCTAAAGAAATACAAAATATCAGATAGTGCAAGAATACCGCGCGATAAATTAACATAGCGTGCACTCATTGCAAAGAAGCTGAGTATTGAATTTACAATAGCTGAGCTTGACACACCACTCATCACAAGCACGTGCATTACATAGAACACGACAAGAATAAGAATTGAACCAACTGCACTTAAAATCTGACTCTTTGTAAGAGATGAAATAAAGAGGCTGATTGAAATATACGATGCAGCAACTAAAATGATACCGATATAGTTACCTATTGTTTTGCTTACATCAAGTGTTCCCTTCCAAGAAACGAGTATTGGATAAACGAGAGTGAGCACAAGAGAGATAAGCATAACCGCTAAAGCTGCAAAGAACTTCCCTAGCACAACATCCGTTGTAGACACGGGCGCGGTTAAAAGTAGCTGATCTGTCTTCTGTCTCTTCTCTTCGCTCCAAAGACGCATTGTCATGAGTGGAATGAGAATTATAAGAATCAAAACCATATTCTCAAAAACAGCAGAAATATCACTCTTATACTGCGTAAGACTATCGATACAGAAACTCCAGTTAGTAAGGAAGATAAAAATAGCAATAAAAATATATCCGATCGGACCGGTGAAGTATGCGCGAAGCTCACGTTTAAAAACAGCACTCATTATTCTTCACCCTCCTCACTGTTGAATATAAGCTTTTTATTATCAATTGTAAGCGATGTAAATACATCCTCAAGCGTTGCAGTATCACGCTGCATACTTAAAATTGCAAATTCGCATTCGGCAAGCTTAAAGAAGATTTTCTTTCTTATGTCTTCATCTTCGGCAGTTATAACATAGTCATTGCTGCCCTCTTCAACTGATTTTACTACCTTTGCATCAAGAACTCCCTCAATGCTCATAAGAGCTGCAAGTACACTGTCTTTAAGACCTTCAATACGTGCATTGAAGCGAACCTCTGAAGTGGTTCCTGCAACAAGCTGATCAGCCGAACCGTCAGCTACAATCTGACCGTTGTTTATAACGATAACACGTTCACAAACTGCGCTTACCTCAGGTAAAATATGGGTTGAAAGAATAATCGTTCTAGCTCTTCCGAGGTTCTTAATCATATCTCGTATTTCAATAATCTGGTTCGGGTCAAGACCAACGGTCGGCTCGTCTAAAATAAGAACGTCCGGATCACCGATAAGTGCCTGCGCAATGCCAACGCGCTGTTTATAACCCTTTGACAAGTTACCGATGATACGATGGCGCACGTGCTCGATATCAACTAGCTTACATACTTCAGTTAAATGCGGAGCTTTCTTCTTATGTTTAACTTTTTTAAGGTCATAAACAAAGCTTAAGTACTCATTTACCGTCATATCCATATAAAGCGGTGGTTGCTCAGGTAAATAACCAACGTGCTGACGAGCCTCAAGTGCATCGTCAAGCACATCGTAGCCTGCGATTTTTGCATTGCCGCCTGTTGCTGACAAGTAGCCTGTAATCATATTCATCGTAATACTCTTGCCTGCACCGTTCGGACCTAAGAAACCAACGATTTCTCCCTTTTTAATATGGAATGAGATATTGTTAACAGCTAGATGTGAGCCGTACTTTTTAGTAAGTCCGTTTACCTCTATCATACTGTTCCCTCCTTGTGTAACTCTGATATTTTTATAATATCACTTACGCGCTAATTAAATGTTACGTTTTTGTAAAAGCTATTTTTCTTCAGGTAAATTAAGCGCAATGTGAAGGTCAGAGAGTTGAACATCATCAACAACATCAGGTGATGCCATCATAATTTCAGATGCATTCTGAACCTTCGGGAATGCAATAACGTCACGAATTGACTCGCGACCTGAAAGTAACATAACAAGTCGGTCAAGTCCGAATGCAAGACCACCGTGTGGCGGTGCGCCGTATGAGAACGCCTCAATTAAGTGACCAAACTGCTCATTTGCGCGCTCTTCACTAAATCCGAGCGCCTTGAACATCTTAGCCTGAAGAGCACTGTCGTGAATACGAATTGATCCACCACCCGCTTCAGAGCCGTTGATTACAATATCGTATGCTTTAGCACAAGCCTTTGCAGGATCAGTCTCTAAAAGCTCGATATCTTCATCACGCGGAGATGTAAACGGATGATGCTTTGCAACATAGCGATTCTCTTCCTCATCATACTCGAAAAGCGGGAAATCTGTAACCCAAAGAATCTTATAGTCATCTTTCTTGATTACATCCATCTTGCGCGCACACTCGCACCTAAGTGCACCGAGAGATGCGAATACGATATCGTCTTTTGCATCGGCAACAACTAAGATAAGGTCATTATCTCCTGCTTCTGCAACTTCTTTAATCTTTGAAATTTCATCTTCGGTCAAGAACTTAGCAAAGGAAGATGTCATTTCACCATCGGTAAACTTCATCCATGCAAGACCCTTTGCGCGGTACGTCTTAACGAATTCACCAAGAGCATCAACTTCCTTGCGCTTAAACTTAGCGCCACCCTCTTTAACATTGATAAGACGAACGCTACCGCCTGCTTCTATTGCACCTGAGAACACTTTAAACTCAGAATTCTTAACGATATCTGAAATGTTCTTAAGCTCATAGCCAAAACGTAAGTCAGGCTTGTCCGAACCGAAGCGATCCATAGCCTCGGCATAAGGCAAGCGCATAAACGGAGTCGGAATATCCATACCGTGAATTTCCTTGAAAAGACGTGCGATAAATCCTTCGTTAACTGCAATTACATCGTCAACATCAACGAAAGACATCTCAAGGTCTATCTGAGTAAACTCCGGCTGACGGTCAGCACGTAAATCCTCATCTCGGAAGCAACGGGTAATCTGAATATATCTGTCAAATCCTGCAAGCATTAAAAGCTGCTTGTACTGTTGCGGTGACTGTGGAAGCGCATAGAACTTACCCGGATGAACACGTGACGGAACAAGATAGTCGCGAGCTCCCTCAGGAGTTGACTTTGTAAGCATCGGAGTTTCAATTTCAAAAAATCCCTGCTCATCGAAATAGTCACGCGCAATTTTTGAAATGCGGTGACGAAGAGCAATTGTTCTCTGCATATCCGGACGGCGAAGGTCAAGATAGCGGTATTTAAGACGAAGCACGTCATTTACGTCGCTATCTTCAACAATTTCAAACGGAGTTGTATTCGCCTTTGATAAAATGCGAAGCTCGTCTGCCAAAATTTCAACACTTCCTGTCGGGAGCTTATCGTTGATTGCACCCTCACCGCGACTGCGCACGGTACCAGAAATCGCAAGAACGAACTCACTTCTTACTGTAAATGCAAGGTCAAAAAGCTCCTTGTGAATAGCTTCGTCAAATGTACACTGAACGATACCTGTGCGGTCACGCAAATCAACGAAAATAAGACCGCCGAGGTTTCTCATTCTCTGAACCCAACCGAAAACGGTTGCGCTCTCGCCTATATGCTCTGCGCGAAACTCGCCACAGTAGCGTGTTCTTTTCATTCCTTTAATGCCTGCCATAATTTATTCCTCCTATGCGTTGAGAAGAGCTGAGATTGCTTCTGCAGAAAGCAGAACCTCTGTCTTTTCGCCGTTTTCCATATTTTTAAGAATAACCTTTCCGTTTGCTATTTCATCATCACCGATTACGATGCTTGTTTTTGCGCCAATTTTATCTGCATACTTCATCTGCGCTTTAAGTGAACGAAGGAGTGTATCCCTCTCTGCCGCAACACCCATTCCGCGAAGCTCATAGGAAAGCTTTGCTGCTGCAAACTGAGCATTCTCGCCGAGAGCTGCAATGAAGATATCCGGTGTATCAGGATTTGGAATTTCAATTCCCTGTGCTTCCATCGTGAGCAAGAGTCTCTCTAAACCCGAACCAAAACCAAGACCTGCCGTTGCAGGACCGCCGAGCGTTTCGACAAGACCGTTGTAACGACCTCCGCCACAGATTGTTGACTGCGCGCCGATGCAATCAACTATAAACTCAAAAACAGTATTTGTATAGTAATCAAGACCACGAACAATATGTGGGTCAACAACATAAGAAATTCCGCAGCTGTCTAGATGTTTCTTTAATGTTTCAAAGTGCGCAATACAGTCATCACACCAGAAATCAGGAATAACCGGCGCATCTGCCGCAATTTCCTTACATATCGGACTCTTGCAATCGAGTATACGCATCGGATTCCTGTCTAATCTGTCAAGACAAGTAGGGCAAAGCTCAGCCTTTTTAGATTCAAAGTATTCTTTAAGTGCCGCATGATATTTTGGTCTGCAATTCGGGCAACCACAAGAGTTTATGTGAAGAGACACATCACGGATGCCGAGCTCACGGAGCATTGTATCTGCAACTGCTATTACCTCGGCATCTGCACCTGCATCATAGCTGCCAAAGCACTCAATACCGAACTGATGATGCTCGCGAAGTCTGCCCGCCTGCGGTTTTTCATAACGGAAATTCGGAGCAATGTAATAAACTTTAATCGGAAGTCCCTTAGCATAAAGACCGTTTTCTATAACACTGCGCACAACGGATGCCGTACCCTCAGGGCGGAGCGCAATGTGACGACCGCCCTTATCGGTAAAGTCATACATTTCTTTCTGCACAACGTCGGTGGTGTCTCCAACACCTCTGCAAAATAAATTAATATCCTCAAATGTCGGAAATCTTATTTCAGAAAAGCCAAAGCGACGTGCCACATCGCGTAGCTTCCCTTCAAGATAATGCCAGCGGTAGGATTCTTCTGGTAAAACGTCTTTTGTACCGCGTGGTGCCGTAATTTTTTCCATACTTAACACTGCCTTTCAAAACACATAAAACACCCTAACCCACCAAAGGAGGGCAAGGGTGGTAAATTTACATTTTATATATAGTAGAATTTTAATGCATTTTCACCAAAAAGTCAATAGTTTCTATACAAAATTGCTTTTCTGTGCTATACTGAAAAACACAGGAGGAAAAAGCTATGTTTTTTGATACACATGCACATTTAGATGACAGCGCATTCGACTCAGACCGTGATGAATTAATCTCTTCTCTTTCAGGCTTTGGAATTACCCGCGTTTTAAACGCTTCAAGCGATATGGCGTCATCCGCGCGCACAATTTCGCTTTGCGATAAATATGATTTCATTTACGGTGCGGTTGGTGTTCATCCGCACGATGCAGAAAATATGAAGGACGAAGATTTCAATACACTCTGTGATATGGTTAAACATCCTAAAATACGCGCAATCGGTGAAATTGGGCTTGATTATTACTACGACCATTCTCCGCGTGACATTCAGAAGGCACGCTTTAAAGATCAGCTTCACTTAGCACGCGAACTAAATCTCCCTGTAATTATCCACGACCGCGATGCACACGAGGACTGCCTTAATATTCTGCGTGATTTCACAGATTTAAAGGTAGTTTACCACTGCTATTCAGGCAGTCTTGAATATGCAAAAATTCTAATTTCGCTCGGTTTTTATTTATCTTTTACCGGAGCTGCAACCTTTAAAAATGCAAAAGCAGCACCCTCTGTTATTGAGTGGATGCCGCTTGATAAAATTATGATTGAAACCGATTGTCCTTATCTCGCTCCCGTTCCGCATCGCGGAAAAAGAAACTTCCCGGGCTTCGTACCGCTTGTTGCCGAGAAAATTGCTGAACTGCGCAGTCATTCCCTGAATGATGTTGCCGAAATCACATTTAAAAACGGATGTGAATTTTTCAGCATTAAATAACCTCACACAGTTCTATAAGACCACGTTTTATATCCGGACATTCGTCCGTTGATGCTCTCAATGTCAGCTGTGATTTACCCTTCGGCATATCAAGAATAATTTTGTTGCCATCCGCAATCGTAAATTTTCCGCCGCAGACGCGAATTCTGTTTTCAGCGCGAAGAATATCCGTACCGCCCGCATTTTTATCCCACAACACTTTCTTGGCTTCAATCGTGATTTTAACTGAATTTTTCTCGTTCTCAGCCGTGATTTCAATTTTTCCGGGCTTAGGATTTTCACGTAGTAACTGCGCAATTATTGAATAAATTATGTTCTCAAGTTCGTAAACATTGCAAGCGACCATGCACAATTCACACTCGTGATAGGACAACTCCATACGTGTCTTGCCAATCAATATATCACACATTTTAATAACCGTGTTAATTGCACGATCCGTGTTGCACGAATCAATGTTCCTTTCCGCACTTAACGATAGTTCTCTTATCGTGCCATTGTGTTTTGCTGCAAGAAGACACATTTTACTCGCAGAGTCCAAGTATGATTTAACAGTTTCGTTATTTTCATTTTTCTTGTTTGCAACATCCACTGCAAGACTTGCTGTCATTATAACATCGTTTTGTTCGGAGGCTATTCCGAAAATTGAATCAAGCGCAAATTGAGTCTCCTCGGCTCTCTTTTCATAATTATTTATGACGTGAATCACCATCACCGTATCATTGCCGCATTTATTCGCGCGAACTTTGCAAAGTTTCCCTGCAACAAGACACTTGTTAATTCCACACATACGGTGGTCTTTAAGCATATTTTTAACTCTATATGCGAGCTCGACGCCAAGAGATTCACAAACACTTGCCATGCAAAGGCGTGAACCTGTAAGTTCTCTAAAAGCATTGTTTTGATATTTAATCAAATTTTCTTGGTATATAATCAATGCATCTTCGGACCCTTCATAAAAAGATTCGAGCATATCGTACAAATAATCTACCATATAAACACATCTCCTTTTTTGCTATTATAACGCATTTTGTTAAATCGCACAATATTATTCCAAAAGACGTGACATTTTTTTCACAAAAAAAGCTTGTAAAAATACAAATTTTGGTTTATACTATTAAAAGTACTGTAAAATTTTATAAACAGGAGGATACAAAAATGAGTATCAAAATTGGTATTAATGGCTTTGGCCGTATCGGCCGCATGGTTTTCCGCGCAAGCGTTAACCACCCGGAAATCGAAATCGTTGGTATCAACGACCTTTGCCCGGCAGACTATCTTGCATATATGTTAAAGTATGACACAATGCACGGTCAGTTCGACGGCACTGTTGATTTCACAGAGAATTCAATCATCGTTAACGGCAAAGAGATTCCGATCTCTGCTGAAAGAGACCCGGCTAACCTTCCGTGGGCTAAGCTCGGCGCTGAGTATGTTGTAGAGTCTACCGGTCTCTTCCTCACAAAGGAGAAGGCTGAGGGTCACTTAAAGGCAGGCGCTAAGAAGGTTGTTATGTCTGCTCCGTCTAAGGACGACACTCCAATGTTCGTTATGGGTGTTAACCACAATTCTTACACCACTGATATGAACTTCGTATCATACGCTTCTTGCACAACTAACTGTCTCGCTCCGATTGCTAAGGTTTTACATGACAACTGGGGCATTACAGATGGTCTTATGACAACCGTTCACTCAACAACTGCTACTCAGAAGACAGTTGACGGTCCGTCACTCAAGGACTGGAGAGGTGGCCGTGCTGCTGCTGGTAACATCATCCCGTCTTCAACAGGTGCTGCTAAGGCTGTTGGTAAGGTTATTCCGGAGCTCAACGGTAAGCTCACAGGTATGTCAATGCGCGTTCC
>JAZNOR010000003.1:0-8184 GCA_045589235.1 Eubacteriales bacterium
AAATATGGCTGCAAAACCAATACTTCCTTATCTGGTTGTGGCTTTTCACGCTGATCCTCTTTTTTTCACAAAGCAGGCTTTGTGAAAGCTCTTTTAATTTTGTCTTTTTGTGCGTTTTTGTTGACTGAGTTGCAATTGTGTGTTAAAATGTGGATATGATTGGAGTTGGTTGTTTTGCTAGCAAAAGAAAGACAAGATAAGATTTATGAACTTATATTAAAACACGGCGCAGTTTCAACGGCAAGCCTGGTCTCGCTTTTTGATGTTTCACTTGAGACAATACGACGCGACCTTCTTTATATGGAGGAGGCGGGACTTCTTTCACGTGTGCATGGCGGCGCGGTTTCCAATAATGCCATGAAGCCATATTTATCCCTTTATGAGCGCGTTTTGGAGCATGGTGACTTAAAGCGTGAACTTTCATATACAGCGTGCTCATTTATTTCTGAAGGAGATATTATTGCAATTGATGAGGGAAGTACAGGCAATGTTTTTGCTGAAGTTGTGCGTGATAAATTCAGCGAGCTCACGGTAATTACTCACTCTCTTGATGTGCTTGAAATTCTGCGAGAAAACAAAGGGATTAAAATAATTTTATGCGCAGGGGAATATATGCCGTCGGAAAATTCTTTCTATGGATCGCTTGTTTTATCCGCTTATAATTCGCTGAATATTCCCAAAACATTTATTTTCCCTTCGTCGATTTCGCTTGAAAACGGAATTTGTGACTATCAAAGTGATTTAGTTCTGGTGCAGAAACAGATTATAAAATCATCTGCAAATACGTTTGTGCTTGCGGATAGCTCAAAATTTGAGAAAAAGGCTTTATTTAAGATAGATGATACTAAGCAGGAGTATAATTTTATTACTGATTCATCACTTTCGCCTGAAATTAAAAAGCTTTATCTTGAAAATAATATTAAATTATATACGGAGGCAAAAAATGACTAAATTGCAAACGAAAAAAGAGGTAAGCCTTTTGACAGTCCTCTTCACAATCACCTATATGGTGAGCTATATAACACGCATCAACTACGGTGCAATAATCTCTGAAATTGAAGCAAGCACGAACATTTCGCGCTCGCTTCTGGCACTTGCAACTACCGGTACTTTTATTACCTACGGTGCAGGGCAGATTATAAGCGGTCTCTGCGGTGACCGATTTTCTACCAAAAAGCTGATTACATACGGACTGATTCTCACGGTGCTTATGAATTTTTTGATGCCGGTTTCACAGAATCCGTATATTATGCTTGCAATCTGGTGCGTTAACGGCTTTGCACAGGCGTTTATGTGGCCACCACTTGTTCGTTCAATGGCGGCACTTTTAGATGATGATAACTATAAAAAAGCAACTCTCAAGGTTAATTGGGGCGGCTCGTTCGGCACTATGTTTATATACCTTGCAGCACCGATTCTCATCTCACTCTTCTCATGGAAAGCTGTGTTTGTATTCTCGGCTGTTTCGGGAATTGTTATGCTATTCTTCTGGAATAAATTTGCGATTGATGTTCCGCCGGAGCCGAAGACTCCCAAAATAGATAAAAAAGAAGGTTCATTTAAGGCACTATTTACTCCGATGATGATTTTTATTTTTATTGCAATTGCGCTTCAGGGCGCACTTAGAGACGGAATTACAACCTGGATGCCAACTTATATTACAGACACATATAACTTAAGTACTGTTGTTTCGATTTTGACAGGTGTAATTCTTCCGATATTCAATATAGCTGCCCTTACGGTTGCGACAAACATCTATCGCAAGAGGGTGACAAATCCACTTGCCTGCGCAGGGCTTTTCTTTGTAATCGGTGTTGTTTGTGCAACGGGGCTCTTCTTCTTTACAGGCAAAAATGCAATTCTCTCGGTTTTATGTATGGCACTCCTTTCGGGTGCTATGCATGGTGTTAACTTGATTTTAGTATGCATGCTCCCTGCGTTCTTCCAAAAAAAGGGAATAGTTTCATCTGCATCGGGAATACTCAATTCGTTTACTTATATCGGAAGCTCAATTTCAATATACGGTATTGCAAAGCTATCAGAAAGCTTTGGCTGGAACTTTACGATTATGCTGTGGATAGGAATTGCGATGCTTGGCGGTGTAATATGCATTTCCTGCATTAAACCGTGGGGAAGATTCACAAAATAAGTACATACAAGGAGGGGATTGTTATGTACGATAAGTATGATATATACGACGAAATACTGGATAGACTTCAGTTCTACATTAAATTTCTACAACAGCTTGGAATAACGGTTTCGTTTTCTGAAATTAGTTCAGAAGTTGACCATATTTTTCCGGTGCTTGTTGCATACCGCGACAAGTTATCTTCGGGTATAACGATACCTGTTTTTTTGAAAGATACTCAGCTTTTGGAATTGCATATAGCGATAACCGGTATACCGCAAAGTTTAGAAAATCCACTTGATCCTAAAGTTTACAGCGTTGTGCACAGTGATACTGCCAAGGAGGATAAACTGCAAATTGCTGCAAACGGACTGATAAACACTATTTTTGATATACACAAATTTGTTGACACCTTTGAAAAAACGCGTGACAAAAAGTACGATGCATTCGTAAAAGCGATAAAATTTATGTTTGCAAATTATCATAGAAGCGATCTCACAGCAATTGAGGTTGCCAGAGCGATCTCGTATTCCCATTCACATCTGGACCATGTATTCAAACGGTTTTCAAGGTCAACACCAAGTCAATATCTTTTGCATGTTCGCCTTAAAGAATCAGAAAAAATGTTGCGCAACACAGAGTACCCGATTTCAACGATTGCAACTCTTGCCGGTTTTAAAAATGCAAATTATTTTTCAATAGCATTCAAGGCGAGGTACAATATGTCGCCACGCGAATGGCGAATTGAAAACAAGAAATAAAAAAGGTGTGTCATACGACACACCTTTTAATTTTTAAATTTACGCGTTCTTC
The DNA here is from genome assembly GCA_045589235.1 of Eubacteriales bacterium. Classification (GTDB taxonomy): domain Bacteria; phylum Bacillota; class Clostridia; order Oscillospirales; family JAAYXM01; genus RGIG7332. The sequence goes on from JAZNOR010000003.1 coordinate 2,942, forward strand.
TTAGCTACTTCAACAAGTGCTGCAAAAGCATTTGCATCAGACTGAGCCATATCAGCGAGCATCTTGCGGTTTAAGTCGATGCCTGCCTTCTTGAGACCGTTCATAAAACGTGAGTAGTTCATGCCGTTAGCCTTAGCTGCAGCAGAAATACGGGTGATCCATAAACGACGGAAGTCTCTCTTCTTTAAGCGACGACCTACATAAGCGTAAGTTAAGGACTTCATAACAGCCTGGTTAGCCATCTTAAAGTGTTTGCTCTTAGCGCCCCAGTAGCCCTTTGCCATTTTTAAAATTTTTTTTCTTCTCTTGCGCGTCATCATTGGGCCTTTTACTCTAGCCATTATCTATAAGCCTCCATTCTGATATTTTCGTTTCTTACTTTGCCATGAGCATACGCTGAAGTGTTGCTTCGTTTGCAGAACAAGCATAACCTGCTTTTCTAAGGATTCTCTTGCGCTTTGTGCTCTTCTTGTTCAGAATGTGTCTTCTGTTCATGTGACTGAGCTTAACCTTACCGCTTTTTGTAACCTTAAAGCGCTTTGATGCTCCGCTGTGTGTTTTAATCTTAGGCATTTTAAAAATCTCCTCTCGTGTGTTTAAGCTGTGTAGAGTAGAACCACTCAAGCCTTAAATATGATAGTATTATTTACCTGCCGGCTTTGGAGCTAAGAACATAATCATCTGTCGACCTTCAAGCTTAGGCTGTTTTTCGACAATTGCAAATTCCTTACAGTCCTCTGCAAAGCGTTCGAGCAATGTGTTACCAATGGCGGTATGCGCAAGCTCGCGACCTTTGAAGCGAACGGAAACCTTTGCCTTGTCTCCGGATTTAAGGAATTTAATTGCGCTGTTTACTTTAACATTAAAGTCGTGCGTGTCAATACCGGGAGTCATACGGACTTCCTTAACATCAACGACCTTCTGCTTCTTACGCGCTTCTTTTTCCCTTTTTTCCTCTTCGAATTTGAATTTACCGTAGTCCATAATCTTACAGACAGGCGGTACTGCTTTAGGGGCGATTTTAACTAAATCAAGACCTGCCTCCTCAGCCTTTGCCAAAGCTTCTGCAGCGGAAACAATTCCCAACTGCTCACCGTCAGCATTAAGCAAACGGAGCTCAGCATCTGTGATTTCTTCGTTAATTTGATGATCCAAACGGCTAATAAATAAGCACCTCCAAGTAAAACTAAAGCGTGGGTAAACATAAATCTACCCACGCACAAAATTACAAACGCAATCTTGACCTCTTTACTAAACGTTTGAGGTGAGGGGGAAGATAAGTCGCCCTACTTTGTTTTTATTTCCTAATGATTATAACACGTGATTTATCGTTCGTCAAGACTTTTTTTGTAAAAAATATCAATAAAATTCCGTCATCAAACTATTGATTTATTTTGAATATTAAGGTATTCTAAAAGTATAATAATATGTAAAGGAGAGTTTTACTATGAGTGAAGATTTTGGCGCAAACATTGTATCATTAACAGATGAAGAGGGAAAAGAACACGAGTTTGAGCATCTTGATACAATTGAAATTAACGATAATATGTATCTTGCTTTTGTTGAAGCAGGTATTCCGGAGGACAGTGAAGAGCCTATTGAGCTTATCATACTTCGTGCAGATAAGGACGAAAACGGCGAGGAAATTTTATCTACAATTGATGATGAGGAAGAACTCCAGATGGTTTACAATGCGTTTTTAGAGGACGAAGAAGAGGAATAAAATTATACGTGTTACTCAAAAATCCATATTTTACACCCGATTATACATTCTGATTTTTAACAGATGTGTTATTATAATAATAATGAAATCTGCTGATGCAACTAAACGGCACGAAGCACATTTGTCAAGCAGAATAATATTTGGAGGGTACTATGATTAAGATTAACAAAGAAGAACTCAGAGACAAAATTTATGCCTGCTGGGTTGGTAAAAACATCGGCGGCACAATGGGCGGACCGTATGAAGGAAACCGCGAATTTTTAGATGTAAAAGGCTTTTCATCCGAGAAGGGCGAGCCGCTTCCGAATGATGATTTAGACCTTCAGCTCGTCTGGCTTATGGCGGTTGAAAAACTCGGCATCCGCAATGTAAATGCCGCTACCTTGGGTGAATATTGGCTTAAGAAAATTACCCCTGAGTGGAATGAATACGGCACGGCTAAAGCTAACCTCACAAAAGGAATCCTACCGCCTATGTCTGGTGAGCTTTTCAATGAAAGATGGAAGAACAGTAACGGCGCGTGGATACGCTCTGAAATCTGGGCGTGCCTTTGCCCGGGTGCTGTTGATGCAGCAATAACTCTTGCAATTGAAGATGCTATGGTTGACCACGGTATGGGCGAGGGAACATATGCAGAAATCTTTACCGCGGCTCTTGAGAGCGCTGCATTTGTCGAAAAGGATTTCAAGAGACTTGTTGAGATTGCTCTTTCAAAAGTCCCTGCAGATTGCCTCCTTGCAAAGGCGGTAAAGACAGCAATAAGCAGCTACGAAAAAGGTCTTACCCTTCGTGAAGCACGCGATGCAGTCATCGAATCGGTAAAGGAGCTCGGTTGGTTCCAGGCACCTGCAAATGTCGCTTTTGTAGTGCTGGGAATTCTCTACGGCGAGGGCGATTTCAAAAAGACTATGCTTTCCGCAATTAATTGTGGCGACGATGTTGACTGCACTGCATCTACCGTCGGTGCCGTTATGGGTATTATGCACGGTATGGCAGGAATCCCTGAGGATTGGCGCGAATATATCGGTGATAAGATTCTCACGGTTTCAATTGCGCTAAAGCGCGGCGGAGGAACGGTTCCGGCAACTTGCACTGAGCTTACAGATCGCATTATAAAGCTTGTTCCTGAGGTTATGAACACTGTTAAGGGATATTATTTCCATAATGATATTGCCTGGAGAACAGAGGTAAGAGCGATGGAGTTTACAGACGGTGAGTCGGATTACAGCGCTGAGACTAAATTTAACCCGATTGACGATTCGAAAACTGCTAAGATTATTTGCGACAGATTGGGTTATTCATACGATATTGACCTTTTCTATGCAATTGCGCGTGTTGAATTCCCTGATGATCCGTTTATAAAGCCACTTGAGACAAAGAAAGCAAGAATAAGATTTTTTGAGAGAGATTTCCAGACAAATATGCTCACCTTCAGATTCCTTACGCCGGAAGGCTTTACCTGCAACGGAAGTCACGGCTTTACTCTGTATCGTATTGCTGAAGACGGCCCGCAAAAAGCTCTTGAGCTTGAGGTAACAGCAGGCGAGAAGGTAGAGTTTTTAAACCGTGTAGTTATAGAGGTGTGCGCATCAGATCACGCCATTGTCGGCTACATTCCGCTTAACTTTATTGGCTAGTGAGGAAAAATGATTTACAATATAGAGGAATTGAGCGTTGATTACGCAGGAATGGGCGTTTGCCCTCCAAATCGTAAGACAACAATTACATCTTATATTTTAACACCCGGTGAAGTGGGGTGGACAGTGCGTCCTGCAGTTATCATCTGCCCGGGTGGTGGATATTCATACACATCTGCGCGCGAGGCAGAGCCGATTGCGATGAAGTTTTTATCAGCCGGCTTCCACTGCTTTGTTTTAGACTATGCCGTTGAACCTACGGGTTGGCCGGCGCAGTGCTGCGAGCTTTCAAAAACGATCGCTTATGTCAGGAGCATCGCTGACGAGAATGGAATTGATAAAAACAAGGTCTTTGTCTGCGGTTTTTCTGCAGGCGGTCACCTTGCGGCGAGCATCGGCGTTCATTACGACAATGAAATTATCCGTGAATTTTCAGGTGTAACGGGAAATGAAAACAAGCCTAACGGTATGATTCTTTGCTATCCGGTTATATCTGACCGCAACCCGCATAAGAATTCATATATGAGATTTGTTGGCGAGAACGAAGATGCGAAGAAGTTTTTCTCGCTTGAAAACTTTGTTACGAAGGATACGCCGAAAACTTTTATATGGCATACCTTTGGGGACACTACCGTGCCCGTTGAGAACACAACGAGATTTGTTAATGCTCTTGTTGAAAACGGAGTCGAGTGTGAGGTTCACATCTATCCTAATGGAAATCACGGTCTGTCTCTTGCAAACAAAGTTACAGGCATAGTTAATAAAGAGGTTGCAGGATGGATTGATATGGCAATCAGATGGATAAATAATTTTTAAAATCTTACCTGCCGGGTGCGTGATGCTCTCATTTAAACCCACATTTTTGAAACGGGATTCCGGCACTTCCGATATCGTTTGCAGGCCTCCCGACATTATGTCGGACGTTGGAAGCAGTAAAGTATCGGAGAGGAAACCCACCTGCTGAGTTGTGCAGGTTATTAAACGGGGGCACACGGCCACGGCGGGCATTTTATTTTCAGGAGTAATTATGAACGATATATTCTTACGTCAGAAGATGATTCTCGGCGACGACGCTATGGAAAAATTAAATAATGCACATATTATAGTGTTCGGACTCGGCGGAGTAGGAAGTTGGGCTGTTGAGGCGCTTGCGCGCTCGGGTGTTGGTGAAATAACCCTTGTTGACCATGATACGGTCGGTGAAACGAACATCAACCGTCAGCTTTGTGCGCTTCATTCAACGGTCGGAATGTACAAGGGCGATGCTCTTAAAGCTCGTATACTTGATATAAATCCGAATTTAAAAGTGAATGTTAAAAATAGTGCATATCTTCCGTCTAATCGAGAAGAGTTCTTTGATAATGAATATACTTACATAATTGATGCAATTGATACTGTAACATCAAAGCTTGATTTAATCGAAACTGCAATTGCGCGCAACATTCCGATAATATCGGCGCTTGGCACGGGAAATAAACTCGATGCAACAAAGCTTTGTGTGTGTGATATATCAAAAACATATAATTGCCCGCTTGCTAAAGTAATGCGCAAAGAGCTTCGTGCACGGGGAATACTGCACCACAAGGTGGTGTTCTCGGCGGAGGAAAAGATAGCGGCAGAACAGGTGGAAGCTCCGCCTGAGGGCAGGAGATCAGTACCGGGCAGTGTTGTCTGGGTGCCGGCTACTGCAGGTCTTATACTTGCGGGCGAAGCGATACAGGATATAATTAAAACGAGGTAGAAAAAGCCACAACCAGATAAGGAAGTATTGGTTTTGCAGCCATATTTTCCGTAAATAGTGCATCAAAAAATGCCGCAATACGCCAGTATTACGGCATTTTTATTCTTTCTCTTAACGAAAAATCTGATTTTCAAAACTGTGT
>JAZNOR010000004.1:0-6777 GCA_045589235.1 Eubacteriales bacterium
ATTGAATTAAAGAAGATACTTATTTCATCAATCAATACTGCAAAGAAAAATAATAATTAGAGTGCATCATTATTGTTCTATCTTGCCACAAAAAGCGACTTGTTTCGTCAAGTCGCCTTTTCAATGATGTTTGCCTTTGGCAAATGATGACGCTAACGCTAATGATGTTTCCTTTGGAAATGGTGTCGGCTTCGCCTAATGCTTTTGTGCAAACATCGCATCATTGCGAATAAAATGAGCAACATCATATCGCCGTAGGCGATGCTTCACTATCGCTTAACAGTCCCGCTTGCGCTGTAAACACCTGAAAACATACGGAATGCATCAATATCTGAAAATAAAAAGCACCTCAGTAAGAAGAATACTTTAAAGGACAGTAAAAGTCTTGAACTCTATGAGTTCAAGACTTTTCTCTTCAGTTCGGCAAAACTTAAGTTCCCAAAGCACGGTCCCTAATCAAACTAACGGATGAGCAGTAAAAATGAAAGAAAGCAGTTTCGGTTGTGGGTTTCCAAAAGGCGGTGTAGCCCTTGAGTCGCTGTGGGTAACGAAGTGGCGGTTTGGCTCTGACAGTTCACTGAACTGTCATTCACTACCAAACCGACGCTTCGCTACCTTAAGGAGAAGCCTATAAAAACTCCCTTTGATTTCAACAAAATCAAAGGGAGTTATGTCCTTAACAGTACATCTTTTATGGAGGTGCTTTTTATTAATCTTGCATTTTTTTGAGTGTGTAGAAATCGCCTTGTTTTGCCATAAGCTCATCATAAGTTCCGATTTCGCTTATTCTGCCCTGGCTTATTACTGCAATTCTGTCCGCATTCTTAATGGTTGACAGGCGGTGGGCAACGAGGAAGGTTGTGCATTGCTTCATCATATTGTCAACCGCTGCCTGAACCTTTTTCTCCGATGCGGAGTCAAGAGCACTTGTTGCCTCGTCGAAGATAATAATTTTCGGCTTGCGAAGCAGAGCTCGCGCAATTGAAATTCGCTGGCGCTGGCCACCGGATAACTTTCCACCATGCTCGCCGAGCTGAGTGTGAATGCCGTTTGGCATCTCGTCAATTAAATCCTCAAGACCGACACTCTTTATTACAGCATAAACCTCCTCGTCTGAAACATTGTCAAGGCCATAGGTGATATTATCGCGCACGGTGCCTGAGAAGAGGATTGTTGCCTGCGGAACAACGGCAATCTGGTTGCGATACTGTGTCATATCAAGATTTAACATATTGATTCTGTCTATGAGAATCTTACCGTCCTGCGGGCGGTCAAAACCGATGAGCAGGTTTAAAATTGTTGACTTTCCGGCACCGGATCCGCCGACAAACGCAATGCTTTCACCCGGATTTACGGATAGGTTAAAGTTATTTAAAATCCATCTGTCGCCGTCTTCGTATTTGTAGAAAATATCGCGGAATTCAACGGCGCCCTGCATATTGTCAAGCGGAACGATTGAATTATCTGTTTCAACATTTTCTTCATAAAGGATTTCGCCAATTGAGTTAATTGATTCCATACCCTTGGAAAGCTGAGGATATATGTTAAGAACGCTGTTGATTGCATTTACAATCTGACCGAAATATGTCTGATACAGAACGACGTCACCAACGGTTATTTTTCCTTTGAAAGCAAGGTATGCCGTAAATGAAAGGCAGGTAAGCTTAGCAGCCTCCATTAAAACCCAGGTGCATGAAGAAAAGAATGTGTTGGTTTTATCAAGATTATAACCGGCGCTCATAACATTTTCGAGCATGGCATCCATTTTCTGCGCTTCTTTTTTCTGGAGTCCGTGTGCTCGTGCAACGGGGATCAACTCAATCATTTCGGATACATTGGATTGTGTTCGCTCGATTTCTTTGCGGAAGGTTGTGTTTCTTTGTTTGATTTTGTTTCTGAAGAATTTTAACAGTAAGATTTCAATCGGAACTAAAATTACAAAGAAGAGAATGACAATAGGACTCTTTGACATTGTAACGGAAATGGCAACTGCCAAGTTTGCAACAATTACTATAGAGTTGCGGAATAGCTGAGCGAGCAGGAGCTCAACGTGCTCGCAGTCACGCATAATTTTAGATTGCAACTTACCTGAGCTTACATTCTTATGATACATAATTGATAAGTGCTGAAGCTTATCAATTATACTGCTTCGGAGTGAATATTCAATTCTTCGCGTGAGCTTGCCGTATATTCGCATAACGGTATAGGTTGTAACCGCATTTTGCGAAATGAATACAAGCGCAATAATTGAATAAAGAACGATATCTTTAATAGTTCCGCCGCGCTCGGGATAGGTTATGATATCAATAATTGCAGCGGTCAGAATAGGAACGACCCATGTCGGGGAGTGTTGAAGCAGAAGGAAAAAAGCACTCTTTATAAGAGTCCACGCCTCACCCTTGTAAAAGCTAAACAGAATTTTAATAGGGTGCCCTCTGTTCTCGTTAAAATTTCTTACGCAATCTTCTACGGTGTCATACTTTCGTTTTGCCATAACGAAGCCCTCCCATAATCCGTTTAAGGTTGATAAAAGAATTTTTACTTCGCCCTTATTTTAGCTTATTTATATTATTTGTCAATAGATTTATATTAAAAAAATAAATAAAAAAAGCTGTGCTTGGCACAGCTTTTTTGTTAAAGTTTTTCTGCGGCGTCTGCAACATCCTTGAGATATGATTCTTCGATATTCTCAAGCTCACCCTTGTCACAAAGATTTGCGATTTTCGGGTTAATCGAAAGCTTTGCAAGAACAGGAAGGCCAAACTCAGCGGCAACCTCATCAACGTGACTTTCACCAAAAATTGAAATGCGGTTTTTGCAATTGTCACATTCGAGATAGCTCATATTTTCAACGATACCCAAAATCGGAACGTTCATCATCTTAGCCATATTGACAGCCTTTGCAACAATCATTGAAACGAGCTCCTGCGGAGAGGTGACAATGATGATGCCCTCAAGCGGAAGTGACTGGAACACGGTAAGCGGAACATCGCCTGTACCCGGAGGCATATCAACCATCATAAAGTCAACATCCTTCCAGATAACATCCGTCCAAAACTGCTTGACGGTGCCTGCAATGACAGGACCACGCCATACAACCGGCTGCTTTTCATCCTCAAGTAAAAGGTTAACGGACATAACATCAATGCCGTTTTTTGACTTGATAGGTAAAATTGCATCGCCCTGAGCTGTTGCAGGACCCTTGATACCGAAAATTTTCGGAATTGACGGACCGGTAACGTCTGCATCTAAAATCGCGGTTTTCTTACCGCGGCGGTTAAGCTCAATCGCGAGAAGGGAAGTGACGAGCGATTTACCAACGCCGCCCTTGCCGCTGACGATACCGATAACTTTTTTAATGTTACTCAATGCGTGTGGTGCTTCGCGGAAGTCCGGAGTACCACCTTCGCGTGAGCTGCAATTTGCTGTGCAGCTGCCACAATCGTGTGTGCAACCTTCTGCCATTTAAAAACATCTCCTTTGGAATTTTACAATACAATTATGATAACAAAAATGATGTTAAATGTCAAACATTCCGGTTGAATAATTTTTAGCTGTATGATATAATAGCATCAAATGTTTTGAGGAAGTGTAAAATATGTTGATTTCAACTGAAATAGATTCAGCATCAAGAATTGTTGGTGAAGAGAAAGCAGTTGAGCTTGTTGCTAAAGCAGGCTTTGACGCTTGGGATTTTTCTATGTTTGGTATGTGCAATTACGACTGGAAAAATAATATATTGCTCCCGACTGATCATCCGCTTGCGGGAAATGATTATGCTAAATTTGCAAAGAAGCTCCGCAAAATAGGTGAGGATAACGGAATTTTCTGCAATCAGTCGCATGCTCCGTATCCAAGTAAAAGCGTGGATCTTCGATCATACTTTAAACGAGCAATTGAGTGCACAGCAATTGCAGGTGGCAAGATTTGTGTAATTCATCCGGACGGTGAAATGAGTGTTGAGGAAAACGCGGAAATGTATGGCGAAATTTTGCCGTTTGCAAAGGAATGTGACGTTAAAATTGCAACTGAAAATATGTGGGATTGGAATTATGTGACCGATGAAGCAGCACCTTATGCTTGCTCGGACACTAAAAGCTTTTTAGATCATTTAAATGCTGTAAATGATGAATTTTTCATTGCATGTCTTGATATTGGTCATGCAGAGATGAGAGGTCTTAACACAACTGCGGTTGAAATGATTGAAAAGTTGGGAAATCATCTCCAGGCTCTACATATTCACGACAATGACAAGCACGATGATTCACATCAGATTCCGTTTTCTATGGATATTGATTTTGAACCAATTGTTAAAGCGCTCAAAGACATCAATTACAGCGGAGATTTCACTTTGGAGTGTAATGCCTATTTAGATGGTTGTGCATCTGAAAATGTGTTTGAAAAACTTTGCGATATGGCAAAAGCTGCCCGCCGTTTGGCAGATATGTTTGAAAGCTTATAAGGAGAAAATTTATGCAGGATATTCTTTTTGCACTCAACATTGTTGCGCCGGTCTTTATGATTGTCGCATTGGGTTATTTTTTAACTCAGATAAAAGTTTGGAACGGGGATTTTTTAAAGCTTGCAAACAAGCTGTGCTTTAACGTATTTTTGCCGATTTATTTGTTTTATAACATATATAAATCGGATTTTACACAGGTGTTTGATATAAAGCTTATAGGCTTTATTTTTGCCTCGGTTACGCTGATTTTTGCGATAGGCCTTATTTTAATTCCGCTTATCACAAAGGACAGAGGCAGATGTGCAGCCGTAATCCAAGCGCTTTTCAGAGGAAATTATGCACTACTCGGCGTTCCGATATGCCAGAGTATGTTTGGCGATGCAGGTGGTGCGGCAGCAGCGGTTGCATCTGCTTTTGTAATTCCGTATTTCAATATTCTGGCAACGATACTTTTAAGTATTTACAGCCGCGATAATGTAACGTCGCCAAAGGAAGTTTTTATTAAAATTTTGAAGAATCCGCTTCTCATTGGCTGTGTTTTAGGTATGATTGCGGCACTTTCTGGAATTAAAATTCCGACCGCTTTTGAAAAGGCTCTTGAAAATATCAAAGGTATCACGACACCATTTTCGCTTTTGGTGCTCGGCGGTGATTTCAAATTCCGTGAGTTTGCATCTAACTTAAAACCGGTTATATTCACAACATTTGGAAGACTTGTAATTGTGCCTGCAATTGTACTTAGTGCTGCGGCACTTTTAGGATTCAGCCATGAATCTCTCGGCGTACTTATTGCAGTTTATGCAACACCCGTTGCTGTATCAAGCTATCCGATGACAAGGCAGATGAACGGCGACTATGAGCTTGCAGGTCAGCTTGTTGTTTCAACTACATTTTGCTCGATGTTTACGATTTTTATTTTCGTTTATGCACTGCGACTGGCAGGACTTGCTTAGGAGGATTTTATGGAACGATTACAAAAGATTTTATCAACCTGCGGTGTGGCATCACGCCGCGCGGCTGAGAAAATGATTGAGGACGGTCGCGTTACCGTGAACGGCGAAGTTGCAACACTTGGCAGCAAAGCAGACTTGGAAAAGGATTTAATTGCGGTTGACGGTAAGTTACTTGCGAAACCGCAGAAAAAGACGTATATTATGTTAAATAAACCGCGCGGATTTATAACAACATTAAGTGATGAGCGCGGAAGAAGAACGGTTTTGGATTTGATTGATTTACCAATGCGCGTGTATCCGGTAGGGCGACTTGACTATCAGTCAGAGGGCCTTTTGCTTTTAACAAATGACGGCGAGCTGACTCAAAGCTTAACGCATCCGTCACACGAAATAGGAAAACAGTATATCGTAACCGTTAAAGGCGATGTGGATGAGGCACTCACAGCACTTCGTTTGCCATTTATATTAGACGGTAAGGCAACCGTACCTGCACAGGCGAGTGTTCTTCGCGAAACTTCGGAGGGAGGAACGCTCTCAATTACGATTTACGAGGGAAGAAACCGCCAGATTCGCAGAATGTGTGAAATGTCCGGCCTTGAGGTTGTGCGCTTAAAGCGCGTGTCAATCGGAAAACTTGAAATGGGTGCTCTCAGAGCAGGCGAGTGGCGTCATCTTACAGACAAAGAAATTGCGTATCTTAAAGGACTTCGCAGATGAGTGAGCTTTTAAAGGCGAAAATTCAGGATAAATTATCCCGTTCACAAGTTAAAAATATTCCAACGGCAATTGGCTTTTTAGACCCTGCAGAACAGGCAATTGCTAAAAGAGTTTTGCCACAGAGCGAAAGGTTTTTCTTCTCGGGCGGATATGATGGCGCAGAGCGAAAGTTTTTGTTCTTTCTGCCTGATTATCTTGAAGCGGAATACTTTGATGTATCAGAGTATATCGCGGCATTTTCGGCATCTGTTCCGTTTGGAAAACCAACTCATCGAGATTTTTTAGGCTCGATTTTAGGCCTTGGAATTGAACGTGAATGTGTTGGCGATATTTTAGTTGATGATGTAAGCACTATTTTACTTGATAAAAGAATCGCCCCATTTGTTTTTGAAAATCTAAAAAAAGTAGGGCGCCTTGGCGTATTTTTAAAAGAAATTGAACTAAGCGAAATAAAATCTGTTGAAGAGCCGTATGATGAAGTTACGGCAACGGTTGCGTCTCTACGACTTGATGCACTGTGCGCCGCGGCATTTGGAATTCCGCGCACTGCTGCGACTGCGGCAATTGAAAGCGGGCTGATTTCTAAAAATTGGATGCCTTGTGAAAATCCGTCGGAAACTTTGATTGCAGGCGATTTAATTTCAT
>JAZNOR010000005.1:0-12184 GCA_045589235.1 Eubacteriales bacterium
TGCAGCTGCTCGTCCGTTTGAAACTCATTTCAATGCATTAAATGAAGTTTTTAAGCTCCGCATTTCACTTGAGCTTTACTTAAAGCGCCTTATTGTCGGCGGTCTTGAGAGAGTTTATGAAATCGGAAGAGTTTTCAGAAACGAAGGACTTGACACCCGCCACAATCCTGAATTTACTCTTATGGAGCTCTATCAAGCATATACCGATTACCACGGTATGATGGATTTAACTGAGAATTTATACCGCCATGTTGCGCAGGAGGTTCTCGGCACAACAAAGATTTGCTACAACGGCGTTGAGATGGACCTTGGCAAGCCGTTTGAGCGCATTACCATGGTTGATGCGGTTAAGAAATATGCAGGTGTTGACTTTGATGAAGTTAAGACTTTGGAAGAAGCTCAGGCACTTGCAAAAGAGCATCACGTTGAGTTTGAAAAGCATCATAAGAAGGGCGATATTTTGGCTCTCTTCTTTGAAGAGTTTGCTGAAAAGCATCTCATTCAGCCGACATTTGTTATGGATCACCCGATTGAGATTTCACCGCTCACCAAGAAGAAACCGGAAAATCCGGAATATACTGAGCGTTTTGAATTCTTTATGAACGGCTGGGAAATGGCAAATGCATATTCAGAGCTTAATGACCCGATTGACCAGCGTGAACGCTTTAAAGCGCAGGAAGAGCTCTTAGCTCAGGGCGATGACGAGGCTAACACAACCGATGAGGACTTCCTCAATGCTCTTGAGCACGGTATGCCGCCGACAGGTGGCATCGGCTTCGGTATCGACAGAATGTGTATGTTACTCACTGATTCATCTGCAATCCGTGATGTATTACTCTTCCCGACAATGAAGTCTGAAAAGTAAAAAAGGAGGGTGTAGCAATGAAAGCAAACGATAATCAAAGCTTATTTGAAGTTTTTAAACCCGGTGTGCTTGAAGGCTATACCTTTTGGCAAAAATTTGTTTATTGGTTTAAAAATGTTTATTGGTATCACTTTAAAAAGCAAACAATCTGGGGAATTGTTGCTGCAATTATGATTGTGAGTTTTTTTAGTGATGTTGTTTTTAGAGATAAAGTTGATTTAAGCTATGTAATATGTGCTGATGTCAGTTTGAGTTATGAACAGCTTGACGGAATAAACGAGTATTTAGAAGACCGCATATCGGACTTTACAGGTGAACAAAAACACGTTGTAGACGGGCAGATGTTGTCTACCGTTGATGCTGAAAAAGGCGACCAGATTGCAATAGCTGCAGAGGATAAGTTTGCGTTAAGCTTTGCAGACGATGATATTCTTTTATATATTATGGACGGCGAACATATGGAAACTTACGCCTCTCAGGGTGCTTTTGAGCGACTTGAATTTATGGGAATTGAGTCGGACAATAAGTATTGTATTGAAATAACTGACAGCGAGTTATTTCGCGAGCTGAATATTCCAACTCCGAGTAAAGGATGGTATATAGGAGCTAAGGTACTCACTTATACATACCGCGAAGACAACGAAAAAATTGTCGAAAAATATAAAGACATTGCAGAGATTTTAGCTGAATTTACAGAACAGTAAATTTTACAGGACTGTCTTATACAATTAAAATGTATAAGACAGTCTTTTAAAAATTTCCTATTGCGTTTTAACTATCAGTGTAATATTATTATAAAGGAATTGAGATGTAAGCTATGATTTGCGGACACATTACAAGTCGAGCAAATCGCCTTATAAAAGAAATGCGTCTGCTTGCGACAAAACGTCGTGAGAGATACAGTACGCGTAGCTTTATCTGTGATGGGATAAAGCTTTTGGATGAGGCGGTTACAAGCAAAATGAAAATTAAATATATCTTTGTTGAGGAAGGCTTAGAGCTTTGCAAAGAGTATATTGAAGCTTATGATGTGTATACCGCACCGCGCGAGCTTATGGAGTATATCTCAACTGTTGAAACTACTCAGGGAGTTATTTTCTGTTGCGAAATGCCTGAAATGAAGAAGCTCTCGGGCGAGCAGATAATTATGCTCGACCACCTTCAGGATACAGGAAACCTGGGCACAATTTTGCGAACGGCAGATGCTTTTGGCGTATCGTGCGTTGTGCTTGATGGCTCGGCAGACCCATATAATCCTAAAACGGTGCGTGCAGCTATGGGCTCGCTTTTCAGGGTTAATATGTGCGAATTAGAAATAAAAGATGCGGTAAGCGCGTTGCATGATAGAAATATAAATACATATGCTGCAACGCTGTCAGATGATGCTGTTACAGTTGATAAAATTAGTTTTGAAAAGTGCGCAATCGTTATAGGAAATGAAGGTAACGGCGTATCTCCTGAAGTTCAAAAAATATGTGACGGCAATGTTATACTTCCTATGAGTGGCAATGCTGAATCGCTTAATGCATCTGTTGCGGCGGGAATTATTATGTGGGAGATGCAGAAATGTCGGATATAAAGTATTGGCTGTGGCTGCACACGAGAGCTAGTCTAACTCCGAATAAGATAAGAATTTTACTTAAGTACTTTAAAAATCCTGAGGGGATTTATTTAGCGGAACGCATTGATTATAAAGCGCTTGGAGAATTGTCATCACTCAGTATTGATTCGCTTTGCGATAAATCGATTGTTAGAGCCGAGCGAATTATAGAGTATTGTATTAATAATAAAATTTCAATAATAAGCCGTGAAGATAAAATCTATCCGCAAAGACTTCGCGAAATATACCATGCACCACTCGTTTTGTTTATAAAAGGCACATTACCTGATATTGATGATGAAATTGCAGTTTCATTTGTCGGCACAAGAAAATGCTCTGCATATGGTGAGCTTGCTTGTGAGAGAATAGCAAGAGAGTTTGCAGTGGCAGGTGGTCTTGTAATATCGGGAATGGCACTTGGCGTGGATACAGCAGCACATAAAGCGGCACTGCGCGCAGGTGCTAAAACCGTGGCAGTTTTTGGTTGCGGAATTGATGTTTGCTATCCATACAGAAATAAAAGACTTATGGAAGATATCATCCAAAATGGTGCAGTTATATCCGAATTTATTCCCGGCACACCGCCTGACAGACAAAATTTCCCAATAAGAAACAGAATTTTGAGTGGATTATCTCTCGGTGTTACAGTGGTTGAAGCGCCACAACGTTCAGGCGCGCTCATAACGGCAAGCTATGCTGAAGAGCAGGGACGTGATGTATTTGCAATTCCCGGTGATATAACAAATCCATTAAGTCACGGAACCAACAGCCTTATTGCAGACGGGGCAAAGCTTGTTATGTCTGCAGAAGATATATTAAATGAGTATAGAACGGCGTTTCCTCACCGCATAAAGACGAACGATGAGCGCAAATCAGATATCAAGGCAAAAGAAAGTGCAGAGATTGAGGAATTAATTTCGGGCTGTGCGAATGATGTTCAAAAGGCAATCCTTTCTGCAATAGGATGCGAAACACGTCATATAGACGAGATAGTTGAAATAAGCAAAATAAGTGCTAAGGATGTTCTTGCAATGCTAACTTTTTTTGAAGTTTCCGGAATAGTTGAGCAGAGTAGTGGCAAGTACTTTAAAATAATAATCTAAGTCGTAATATGGAGGATGAGTATGGCAAATCTTGTTATTGTTGAGTCGCCGGCAAAGGCAAAGACAATAGGCAAATACCTTGGAAGTAAATATAAGGTTAAAGCATCAATGGGTCACTTGCGTGACCTTCCGAAGAGTACACTCGGCGTTGATATCGAAGCAAATTTTGAGCCTAAGTATATTGCGATTAAGGGCAAAGGCGAGCTTATATCAGAGCTTCGCAAACTTGCAAAGGAAAGCGATACAGTTTATCTCGCAACTGACCCTGACCGCGAGGGTGAAGCTATTTCCTGGCATTTAAAGGAGCTTTTAAAATTAGACGAGAAAAATACCAAACGTGTTACTTTTAATGAAATTACCAAGAAGGTAGTTAATGAAAGCATTAAAAATCCACGTGATATTGATATAAATTTAGTGGATGCACAGCAGGCGCGCCGTGTGCTTGACAGAATTGTGGGCTATAAGCTTTCTCCGCTTTTGTGGAAGAAAATCCGCAGAGGACTTTCTGCAGGTCGTGTACAATCTGTTGCAACGCGCCTTGTTTGTGAACGCGAGGCTGAGATTTTAGCATTTGTTCCGAGAGAATATTGGTCGCTCGATGTTGAATTGGATAGGATCGCGCCGAACAGCGGAACGGTTATAGCGCATCTGTACGGCGATAAGAATGGTAAAATTGAGCCTGCAAATGAAGCGGAAATAAACGCAATTGTTTCTGCTGTTGAAAATGCAGAGTTTGCAGTTTCAAACATAAAGCATGGCAAAAAGCAGAAAACTCCGTATCCGCCATTTATTACCTCAAGCTTACAGCAGGAGGCATCAAGAAAGCTGAATATGACTCCACGCAGAACTATGACAATTGCGCAGCAGTTATACGAAGGTGTTGAAATAAAAGGCTCGGGTATGACGGGTCTTATCACCTATATGAGAACGGATTCGCTTCGTTTAAGTAATGAGGCGCTTATGTCTGTGCGCGAGTTTATTAAAGGAAAGTACGGAGACGCGTTCTGCCCGAAGTCTTTCCGTGTTTACAAGACAAAAGCGGGTGCTCAGGATGCGCATGAAGCAATCCGCCCGACTGATGTAAACTTAGAACCTGATGCAATTAAGGACAGCCTTACAAACGAACAATATAAGCTTTATAAAATGATTTGGTCGCGATTTGTCGCATGCCAGATGGAAAATGCAGTTTACGATACGGTTTCAATTGATATTGATGCGGCAGAATATATCTTCAGAGCAACAAGCTCATCCGTTGCATTTGCAGGTTTTTCTGCGGTATACGAGGTTGCGCGTGACGATGATGAGGAAAATTCAATTCCGGACTTGAAAGAGAAAGAAAAGCTTTCTTTAAATAAAATGTTGCCGAATCAGCATTTTACTCAGCCGCCGTCACGATATACGGAGGCGAGTCTTATCCGCGCAATGGAGGAAAAAGGTGTTGGTCGCCCGAGTACTTACGCACCGACGATTTCAACTATTTTAGATCGCGAATATGTTGCAAAAGAGAACAAAAACTTAAAGCCGACTCCGCTTGGAGAAGTTGTAAACGGTCTTATGGTTGAAAAATTTGAAAATATAATCAACATTGAATTTACTGCCGATATGGAAGAGCGTCTTGATGCAATTGAGCAGGGAGAAATTGCATGGAAAGATGTTATAGGCGATTTCTATGCGGGATTTGCGGCAAGTCTTGAAAAAGCAGAGGAAGACCTTAAAGAAACCCGTCTTAAAGTGCCTGAGGAGGAAACAGATGTTGTCTGCGAGCTTTGCGGCAAGAAGATGGTAGTAAAGAGTGGCCGATTCGGAAAGTTCTTAGCTTGCCCGGGATATCCGGAATGCAAGAACACAAAGCCGATTGTTGAGGAAACTCCGGGTGTGTGCCCGAGCTGTGGCGGAAAAATCCTTAAAAAGAAATCCAAAAACGGATATACTTATTACGGTTGTGAGAAGTTCCCAACCTGTACATTTATGACATGGGATGTCCCGCAGAAGGAAAAGTGCGAAGAATGCGGCCATACGCTTTATAAACGTGCAACTCGCGGAGCTAAAAAGTTGTTCTGTGCAAATCCGGAATGTGCAAAATACGTTCCGCAGGAGCCGAAAGAGAAAAAAGAAACAAAGACTAAAAAAAGCACCAAGAAAAAGGTGAGTAAATGATTGAGGCAAGAGTTATCGGCGCAGGCCTTGCCGGATGCGAGGCGGCGTGGCAGCTTGCAGAACGCGGAATAAAGGTTAAGCTTTTTGAGATGAAGCCGGAGAAGAAAACTCCGGCTCATCATAGCGAAAACTTTGCAGAACTCGTTTGTTCAAACTCGCTCAGAAGTGATGCACTTGAGAATGCAGTTGGTCTTTTAAAAGAAGAGTTAAGGAAGCTTAAGTCTCTAATAATGCAGGCGGCCGATGAAACAAGAGTTGCTGCAGGCGGAGCACTTGCAGTTGACCGCGAGAGGTTTTCGCAGTACATTACCGATAAAATAAAAAATCATCCTAATATTGAAATAATATATGGTGAAGTTAAGAAAATTGACACGATTACCCCGACGATTGTCGCATCGGGGCCACTTACATCAGATGCCCTTGCAAAAGAAATTTTTGAGCTTTTAGGTGAGGACTACTTAAGCTTCTATGATGCGGCAGCACCGATTGTTTCGTTTGACAGTATTGATATGGAAAGTGCATACTTTAAATCGCGATATGACAAAGGCACTGCGGATTACATAAATGCTCCGATGAGCGAAGAAGAGTATAATCTTTTTTGGAATGAGCTTTGTAAAGCTGAGGAAGCACCTGTACACGGCTTTGAGGATAAAAAAGTGTTCGAGGGTTGCATGCCCATTGAAGTTATGGCTCGCCGCGGTCATGATACACTGCTTTTCGGACCGCTGAAACCCGTTGGTCTTGAGGATCCGAAAACGGGTGAAACTCCGTATGCGGTGGTTCAATTAAGACGCGATAATGAAGTGGGAACAATGTATAACCTGGTAGGTTTCCAGACACATCTTAAATTCCCTGAGCAGAAGAGAGTGTTCTCTCTGATTCCTGCACTTCGTGATGCTGAGTTTTTGAGATACGGCGTAATGCATAGAAATACATATCTTAATGCGCCAAAAACATTGAATTCTGATTTTTCGTGCAAAAACTTTGAGAATTTATATTTTGCAGGGCAGATGACAGGCGTTGAAGGCTATGTTGAATCAACGGCATCCGGATTTGTTGCAGGTGTTTCTCTGGCAAGAAAATTGTTTGGTAAGGATAAATTTACATTCCCGATTGAAACCGCAATCGGCGCACTCGGAAATTATATAAGCCACGCCGATGCAGATAACTTCCAGCCGATGAATATAAATTTTGGTCTGCTTCCGCCACTCGGCTACAGAGTAAAGGGTAAACGCTTTAAAAATGCAGAGCTTTCAAAACGCTCGCTTGCACTTATAAAAGAGATAGAGGAGATATAGGGTTATGAGGATTATTGTTGATGCTATGGGTGGTGACAACGCGCCGGGCGAAATCGTCGCCGGAGCACTTGGTGCCGCAAAAAAATACAATGTTGAAATTTTGCTTGTCGGTAAAGAGAATGAAATCAAACCGCTTATTCCCGAAAATGCCGAGGGTATCTCAATTTTAAATGCAGATGACGTTATAACAATGGAAGATGACCCGATGTCTGTCGTTAAAGTTAAAAAGGAATCATCAATGGCGGTTGCAATGCGCGCATTGCGTGATGGTGAGGGCGATGCTCTTGTATCAGCGGGAAACTCAGGTGCGATACTTGCAGGCGGAACTATGATAGTAAAGCGAATTCGCGGAATCCGTCGCGCAGCATTTTCACCTCTTATGCCGACTGCTCGTGGCAATACTCTTTTGATTGACAGTGGTGCCAATTCCGAATGTACTGCTGAATATTTAGAGCAGTTCGGAATGATGGGAACTCTTTATATGCAGGCGGTTGAGGGAATTGAGAGTCCACGCGTAGGTCTCCTCAATAACGGCAGTGAGGAGTGTAAGGGAACACAATTACATAAAGATGCATATCAGCTTCTTAAAGCAGCACCAATAAACTTTGTTGGCAATATTGAAGGCCGCGATGTCACAGAGGGCAATATTGACGTCATTGTTGCCGACGGCTTTAGCGGAAATATTATGCTTAAGACCTATGAGGGTGTTGGTATGTTCTTTGCAGGGCAGTTAAAAACAATGTTCAAGAAAAACTTAATTACTAAGATTGCGGCTCTTCTGCTTTCTGACGGAATTAAGAACCTTAAAAAGAAAATGGATTACAACGAGGTGGGCGGAGCACCGCTTTTAGGCATTTCAAAGCCGATTATCAAAGCGCACGGCTCATCGAAAGCTAAGGCTGTGACAAGTGCGATTGCGCAGGCGATGACTTATGTTGAGCAGGGCGTTATTGAAAAAATAACCGCAAGCATTAAAAGTGAGGAAGAATAATGATTCTTGAAAGATTAAAACCGTTGCTTTCAGAGCTTTTTGACGTATCTGAAGATGAAATCGTCCGCGAGTGTGATTTTATTGAAGACTTAGGTGCGGATTCGCTTGATATAGTTGAGCTTCTTATGATTGTGGAAGAAGAATTCGATTTTGAAAATCTGGATAAAATTGATTTAACGCCGTACCATACCGTAGGCGATTTGGTTGATTTCATCGAAAGAGGTGGAATAAGTTGAAAAGGCTTTGTGATATAATCGGATATAATTTTAAAAATTATGATTTGCTCCAGAACGCGCTCACGCATAGCTCATATGCAAACGAAGCGAAGAATAAGAACGTTTCAGATAATGAGCGACTTGAGTTTTTGGGCGACTCGGTTTTGGGCGTAATCACAACAAATTATTTATATCATAAATACCCTGATGTTATGGAGGGCGAGCTGACAAAGAGACGAGCAAGTCTTGTTTGTGAAACTTCACTCTGCAAATGCGCGAGAAAAATCGGTCTTGGAGAATTTTTACTTCTTGGCAGAGGTGAGGAAAGCGGCGGAGGTCGTGATCGAGATTCTATTTTAGCCGATGCTTTTGAAGCACTTATCGGTGCACTTTACTTAGATGCAGGCGAAGAGGTTGCACGAAACTTTGTGCACAAATTTGTGTTAAGCGAAGGAAAAGGCGAGTGTGCCGACTACAAGACAACACTTCAGGAAATTGTGCAGAAAAATCATGGAGAAGTACTTTCGTACCGCTTGCTTGGAGCGGAGGGACCCGACCACCATAAGAGCTTTAAAGTTGAGGTTCTTTTAAACAGCAATGTCATTGGTCGCGGTGAAGGACACAGTAAAAAAGAGGCAGAGCAGATGGCTGCGCGCGAAGCATTGGAGCTGATGGGTCTTTGAGTTATTCTGTAATTCCGGTTTTTATTCCACATGCGGGTTGTCCAAACGACTGTGTGTTTTGTAATCAAAAACGTATTGCAGGTACAATAAAAGCGCCGGAGCCGAATGAGGTTTCGGCGCTTCTTTGTGATGCGTTTAAAAAGGCAGAGGATGCCGAGATTGCATTTTACGGCGGAAGCTTTACTGCGCTTCCAATTAATGTGCAGGAAGAGTATCTTAAAATTGCAAGCGGATTTAGCCCAAAATCAATTCGCCTGTCAACACGACCCGATGCAATTGATAATGAAATTCTGACACTTCTTAAAAAATATGGTGTCAAAACGATTGAGCTTGGTGCACAGTCTATGGATGATGCGGTGCTTATAGCGTCAAATCGTGGCCATACGGCAGATGATGTGCGCCACGCCTCAAAAATGATAAAATCAGCAGGATTTGAACTTGTTTTGCAGATGATGATAGGGCTACCGGGCGAAAATGAAAATTCAGCAATTGAAACTGCAAAAGAAATTGCAAAGCTTTGCCCTGACGGTGTGCGTATTTATCCGACCGTTGTAGTGCGAGATACTGCGCTTTATGATATGTGGCAGTCGGGTGAATACTCGGCACTCAGTGTCGAGAAAGCGGTCAACATCTGTGTTAAACTCAGCGAGATATTTAAAGAAATTCCAATTATAAGAATGGGACTTAACCCCACAGAAGATTTAAGCGGAGGGGATGCACTTGCGGGGGCATACCACCCTGCATTCGGCCAGCTTGTTGAAGCTAGGATTATGCTAAACAAGATAAAAACCAAGCTTTGCAATATTACAAGTGAAAGAATAACAATTTACGCAAATCCAAAGGAAATTTCCAACGTAGCAGGGCATAAGGGCGAAAATAAGAAAATCCTTATGCATGAACATAAGCTTGAAAAAATATCAATACTTCCTGATGATAAATTATCCAAAGGTGAAATTCGTATTTGTGAAAATAATGTATAATTTCCCGAAATTGCCATAAAAATAAGAAAAAACAACTTTTTTATTGACGAACGTGAAAAAGTCTGTTATAATTGATAGCGTGTCATTGTGTCATAGTGGAAAAGAGCGTGTATTTTTCAGTTGATGCAATTAAAAAATGGAGGTTTTCGTTATGTTAACCGTGCTTGCGGATGCCGATAAGGTAATTGGTGTCAAGCAAACAAAAAAAGCATTGAATGCGAAAATTGCAAAAAAAGTTTTCATTTCTCTCAATGCTGACCCTGCAATTCGCGATGAGATTGCAGAATTATCTAAGAGCGCAAATGTTGAAGTAGTTGAAGTTGATACTATGGAAATGCTTGGCAAGGCTTGTGGAATTCAGGTCGGTGCTGCTTGCGCTGCAATAGTTTGATTTTCCTTGGGTGTAAACTCAATAGAAAATAAAATTTCGAGGAAAGGAGATTGATTATGCCTACAGTAAACCAGTTGGTACGTAAAGGTAGAGAAGTTGTTGCTTACAAGTCAACTGCTCCGGCACTTCAGAAGGGCTTTAACTCCCTTAAGAAGAAAGAGACTGACTTAAGCTCACCGCAGAAGCGCGGCGTTTGCACAGCAGTTCGTACTGCTACTCCGAAGAAGCCGAACTCAGCTCTTCGTAAAATCGCTCGTGTACGCTTAACCAACGGTACCGAGGTTTCTGCTTACATCCCGGGCATTGGTCACAACCTGCAGGAACATAGCGTTGTTATGATCCGCGGCGGTCGTGTTAAGGACTTACCTGGTGTTCGTTACCACATTATTCGCGGTACACTTGATACACAGGGTGTTAACAACCGTATGCAGGGCCGTTCAAAGTACGGCGCTAAGAAGCCAAAGGCTGGTAAGTAAGCCGAAAAGTTAAGATTTGGACTTTTCCGCGCATAGTTGCAAGGCAAAAGTCGATGCCTTGCCGGCGTTTATATTTATATATAAACCTCTCGGCAGGCACAAACCGAAAGCCACCTGTGGCACTGTCAGTCTTAAATGACTTGGGTTTGCTTTCGGAGTACCTATGAAATCATTACCTATATGAAGGAGGGAAGAGACGTGCCAAGAAGAGGAAATGTCCCGAAGAGGGAAGTATTACCGGATCCGCTTTACAATTCAAAGCTGGTCACAAAGCTTATCAACAGCATCATGTTAGACGGTAAGAAGGGTGTTGCTCAGAAGATCGTTTACGGTGCATTTGATATCGTTAAAGAAAAGACCGATAAGGAACCGCTTGAAGCATTTGCTGCAGCAATGGAAAACATTATGCCGGTGCTCGAAGTTAAGGCTCGCCGTGTTGGTGGTGCTACTTACCAGGTTCCGATGGAAGTTCGTCCTGAAAGAAGACAGACTTTAGGTCTCCGTTGGATCACCGCGTATTCACGTGCGCGTAGTGAGAAGACTATGGCTGAGCGTTTAGCAGGTGAGATCATTGATGCAATCAATGGTGTCGGTAGCTCAGTTAAGAAGCGTGAGGATACTCACAAGATGGCTGAGGCAAACAAGGCGTTTGCTCATTTCCGCTGGTAATTTGTGGAAATCTTTGCCATTTAATTTATACTGTTTAGGCTAACGGATTTTTACGATTACCAAAGAAAGGAGATGCCAATATGCCAAGAAAATTTCCGCTTGAATTAACAAGAAACATAGGAATCATGGCTCATATCGATGCTGGTAAGACCACCACAACTGAGCGTATCTTATACTACACCGGTCGTAACTACAAGATTGGTGAGACTCATGACGGTACCGCTACAATGGACTGGATGGCTCAGGAGCAGGAGCGTGGTATCACCATCACTTCAGCTGCTACCACCTGTGAGTGGAAGGGTCACCGCATCAATATCATTGACACCCCGGGTCACGTTGACTTTACTATTGAGGTTGAGCGTTCACTTCGCGTTCTCGACGGTTCTGTTACCGTTTTCTGCGCTAAGGGTGGTGTTGAGCCGCAGTCTGAAACCGTTTGGCGTCAGGCTGATAAATATCACGTTCCGCGTATGGCTTACGTTAATAAGATGGATATCATGGGTGCTGACTTCTACAATGTTGTCGGCATGATGCGTGACCGCTTAAAATGTAATGCTGTTCCGATTCAGCTCCCGATTGGTGCTGAAGAAACCTTTAAGGGTATTATCGACCTTATCACTATGAAGGCCGAAGTTTACTACGATGACCTCGGTAAGGATGTCCGCGAGGAGGAAATTCCTGAGGATATGCGTGAGCTTGCTGACAAGTACCATGCAGAACTTATCGATGCTGTTGCTGAGCTCGATGACGAGCTTA
>JAZNOR010000006.1:0-26180 GCA_045589235.1 Eubacteriales bacterium
GGAAGCAGACAGCTTTGGCAACAAGTATATGAGTGATGTAAGTGATATTTATACCTCCTATGTAACTCGCTTTGGCGGTAAGGGGAAAATGGTTATTTTCACCTTCTTCTGGGCTGCCGATGAAGGTATGGATATGGGTGCTACCGCATCGGGCAAGCTTGCGCGTACCCCTGTTGCGCACGGCGTTACACCGCATAGCTCTTCTATGACAGTCGGCATAACTGCCGCAATCAATTCCTGCACCGCTTTGGATTTTACAAAATTTAACGGCGGCGCATCAACTATGTGGGACTTAGACAGTTCTTGGGCAAATCCAACTATTGTGAAGAGCCTGTTTATGACATTTTTTAAAAATGGCGGTCAAATCTTCCAAGGTAACACAACTGACGTTAAAGAGCTTATAGAGGCTCAAAAAAATCCCGAAAACTTCCCGAATCTTATGGTAAGAGTCGGCGGATTCTCAGCTCGTTTCATTACGCTTAAGAAGCACGTGCAGGACGAAATTATAGGTCGTATTCGCCACAAGTGTTAAAGGGGTGCTTAAAATGCAAGGCCTGATTTTTAATATTCAAAGATTTTGTATACATGACGGACCCGGCATCCGAACAACGGTGTTTTTTAAAGGCTGTAATTTGCGTTGTGCTTGGTGCCATAACCCCGAAAGTCAATCGCCTTATAAAGAGACAATGTTTTATGAAGACAAGTGTGTACATTGCGGAGGCTGCGAAAACATTCCGGAAGATGATACAAATTTCGTCTGTTTAAATGGTGCCCGCGAGCTTTGCGGGAAAGAATGCAGTGTCGATGAGGTTCTTGCTGAAGTTGTAAAAGACAAGTCTTTTTACGAAAATTCAGACGGTGGTGTTACTTTTTCCGGCGGAGAATGTATGCTGCAAATTGATTTTCTTTTAGAGCTTCTTAAAATTTGCAAAGAAGAAAAAATACATACCGCAGTAGATACCGCAGGACATATTCCCTGGGCGGACTTTGAAAAAATAATTCCGTATACAGATTTGTTTTTGTATGACATTAAATCTATGGATACTTGTATTCATAAAAAGTATGTTGGGGTAGGCAATGAACTTATTCTGGATAATCTTGCAAGGCTTTTAAAGTCAAATGCTTCGGTTTGTGTAAGAGTGCCTGTTATTCCGGCTGTAAACGATACAGAGGAAGAAATGCAAAAAATCAGATTGTTTTTTGAAGAAAACGGACATCCTGAAAGCTTTGAACTTATGCCCTATCACGCAATGGGAGAGGGTAAATACGAAGCACTTGGCAAATCATTGGTAAAATTCAGTGTCCCCGACGATAAAAAAATTGAAAGATTAAAACGCATCATTCTTCCCGATTGACAGTACTCATAAGCGACTCTCCGCTTGCTTGCGTTTTAATCTTTTCTGTGATATTATTGAGAAAATAGTGCTATGCGCAGAAAAGAGGTTAAATTATGAATTTTAAAATGATTCACGAAAATTATAATGTTTCCGATTTAGCTAAGTCCCTTGCTTTTTATGAAAAAGCTTTAGACCTTCACGAGATACGTCGAATTAACGGCGACGGCTTTATTATTGTTTATCTCGGAAATGCTAAAAGCACCTTTGAATTGGAGCTCACCTGGCTTGAGGCTCATCCGCAGGCGTATAATTTGGGCGAATGTGAATTCCACTTAGCTTTCGAAACGGATGACTTCGAAGCGGCTCACAAGAAACACGAGGAAATGGGTTGCATTTGCTTTGAAAATCCCGAAATGGGAATTTATTTCATAACCGATCCGGACGGGTACTGGCTGGAAGTCCTACCGTCTAAAAAATAAAAAATACAACCAAACCCCGAATGATGCTCATTCGGGGTTAATTTATTTAACAAAAAGAAACAGAAGATATAGCAAAAGTATCTTTTTTGATATAAACTTGACAAAATCTTCTGTATATATTAACATTATATTCGCAAAATACTATGCGAAAAGAGTGAATTTTTTATGTCATTTAATAAACTTACAAAATATCTCGATTTAATTCCTGAAATTTACGGAATTCCACATTCGGAACTTTCCGTACGACACAATCATGAGCTTGTGTATCGCCACGCAGTCGGTGATTTTCCACACGGTGAAGATTCGCTCTACAAGCTTTTTTCTATGACAAAGCTTTTTACCGTTACTGCGGTAATGTCTTTTATCGAAGAAGGAAAGCTCGGTTTAGATGACCCGGTTTACAAATATCTTCCGTCATTTGAAAAAATGAATGTTTTAAAAAACGGAAGAGTCTCCCCTGCTCGAAAGGTTATTACCATCCGCCATCTTCTCTCTATGCGCGGCGGTCTTACATATAACAGATCTCCTGAATTTATTGAGGCAGACAAGCGCGGTGCAAGCACTCGCGAAATGGTTGATATTATAGCAAAAGACCCGCTTATTTTCGAGCCAGGTGACGATTGGTTCTACAGCTTTTCGCACGATGTTTTAGGTGCGGTGCTTGAAGTAATTGCCGGCAAGAAATTCTCTGAAATCATAAATGAGAGAATAATGACGCCGCTTGGAATTACAGGTATGGGCTTCTTACCGACTGAAGAAGAAAAGAAACTTTTCGTTCCTATGTGCCAGTTTAATTTCAAAGATTACTCGACTTATCCGATTGATTTTGGTTATTATATGTACTCTCCCAATTTTGAAAGCGGCGGAGGCGGTCTTTACGGTTCAAACAATGAATATATGAAATTGCCCGATGCACTAGCAAACGGCGGTATCGGCGCAAACGGCGCGCGTATACTCAAGCCCGAAACAATTTCTATGATTTATGAAAATCAGATGCCACCGTCGGAAGTACACGAGTTTTCAATAATCAAACCGGGTTATGGCTACGGTCTCGGCGTGCGCACACTTGTTGACCCGATTGATGCAGAAACTGCAGGACCT
Organism: Eubacteriales bacterium; assembly: GCA_045589235.1. Classification (GTDB taxonomy): domain Bacteria; phylum Bacillota; class Clostridia; order Oscillospirales; family JAAYXM01; genus RGIG7332. The sequence continues at coordinate 2,918 of JAZNOR010000006.1, forward strand.
ATCCACGAATTTGGCTGGGACGGTGCTGCCGCATCATATAACTTAGTTGATACTGAAAACCACCTCGCAATTGTCTGGACAACACACGTGCGCGAATGTCGCCCTGCATATCGCGAAATTCACCCGCACATCAGAAACTTAGTATATTCTGCAATAAAAAAGGCTTGAGATATCTCAAGCCTTTTATTTTAATCTAAATATCTGCAGGCTGCCATTGCGGCAATTGCACCATCACTTGATGCTGTTACAACCTGGCGGATATTTTTACTTCTGCAGTCACCTGCAACGAAAATTCCTTCGGTTTTTGTTTTGCAATCCTCACCGACATCAAAATATCCCCAATTGTTAAGGTCACAAAATTCTGCAAACGGTTCATTTTCAGGCATAAGACCTACGGCTAAGAACGCACCGTCGACCGATATTTCGCTATCCTCACCCGTTGCATCATTGTGAAGCTTAAGACCGCAAAGTGCTCCGTTTTCAGTTTTATAACCTGAAACAACAGTGTTAAAGCGAACCTCAACATTATCCTTCTTAACAAGTGCTTCTGATAACTTTTTCTCACCCGTAAAGTCTGCAAGGTTCTGAACAACGGTTACCTTGCTGCAAACCTCGCTTAAAAGAAGAGCCTCCTGAAGTGCTGAATTTCCGCCGCCAATCATTGCGACCTCCTGACCTGTATAGAAAGCACCGTCGCAAACTGCGCAAAATGAAATTCCGTTACCGATAAGGTCATTTTCACCGGGAAGACCAAGAGTTCTGTGTTTAACGCCAACCGCTAAGATAATGGTTTTGCCCTCGTAAACACTTTCCTCCTCGGTATATACCTTGAAAATATCGCCCTCTTTTTCGATTGAAACGACTTTTTCAAGCTCAGCATCTGCACCGAGTGCCATTGCCTGCTCGGTTAATTTATCGGCAAATTCCGTGCCGCTTATCTGCTGGGTGCCGGGAATATTCTCAACCTTTGGCGAATATGCAATCTGACCGCCAAATCCGTTTTTCTCAATTACAAGAGCAGTTTTTCCTGCGCGAAGTGCATAAATTGCGGCAGTTAACCCCGCCGGACCGCCACCTACAATTATAACGTCATACATATTTTCTACCTCTTTATTTTAGGGGAGAGCTCGAAGCTCTCCCCTTATTTATTAAAGACTTGCTAAATATTTTTTAATTTCCGGAACGCTGTAGTAGTTAACACTGTTCTCACCATCGGTAATTACAAGCGTCGGCGCACCCTTGACACCATACTTTTTGCAAAGCTCTAAGTTCTCATCAGCAATGAGCTTTTCATACTTAACGCCTGCTTTTGCAAGGAGATTTTCAGCAACGCGACAGTTCGGGCAGGTAACTCTTGAGAAGAGGATTGCCTTTCCTTCTACATTTGCCTCAGCCGGCTTAGCTTCGCACACGCAAGCTTCTTCCTTTGCAGGAGCTGCAACTGTGCTTGTTAACTTTGAGTTTCCAATGTCGTAAACCTTGCGGTCTTTGTATTCCTGGCTCTTACCGTCGTTCCAGTTCTGAACCGGACGATAGTAACCGGTAATACGGCTGTAAACCTCAGTTCTTGCGCCGCAATGCGGGCAGGTGAACTGCTCACCGACTAAGTATCCGTGGTTTGCACAGACAGAATAGGTCGGGCTCATTGTGTAATACGGTAATTTAAAGTTCTCAGCAATCTTGCGCACCAAGTCAGCTGCAGCCTTCCAGTCAGGCAACTTCTCGCCTAAGAATGCATGGAATACAGTACCTGATGTATAGCGTGTCTGTAACTCGTCCTGAACTGCGAGAGCAGAGAAGATATCCTCGGTGTAACCAACCGGTAAGTGTGATGAGTTGGTGTAGTACGGAGTTCCGTTCTCGTTTGCAGTGATGATTTCAGGGAACTGCTCCTTATCATGTTTAGCAAAACGATATGTTGTTGACTCAGCCGGAGTAGCCTCAAGATTGTAAAGGTCGCCGTACTTCTCCTGATAATCGGAGAGACGCTCACGCATATGATCAAGCACTTCGCGAGCAAAGAGCTGAGTCTTCTCGTTTGTGAGGTCAGCGCGTAACCACTTAGCATTTAAACCAACCTCGTTCATACCGATAAGACCAATAGTTGAGAAGTGGTTTGAGAATGTGCCGAGATAACGCTTGGTATACGGATAGAGTCCGTTTTCCATAAGCTGTGTAATAACCTCGCGCTTGGTTCTGAGGCTTCGAGCAGAGATGTCCATAAGTCTGTCTAAGCGCTCATAGAAATCCGCCTCATTTTCAGCAAGATAAGCAATACGCGGTAAGTTAATGGTAACAACACCGATTGAACCTGTTGACTCACCTGAGCCGAAGAAACCACCTGATTTCTTGCGGAGTTCACGTAGGTCAAGACGCAAACGGCAACACATTGAGCGCACGTCAGACGGCTCCATATCGGAGTTGATGTAGTTTGAGAAATACGGAGTACCATATTTAGCTGTCATCTCAAAGAGAAGCTTGTTGTTCTCAGTCTCGCTCCAGTCGAAGTTGCGAGTGATTGAATAGGTCGGAATCGGATACTGGAATCCACGTCCGTTAGCATCACCTTGAATCATAATTTCGATGAATGCCTTATTTACCATATCCATTTCCTTCTGGCAGTCGCCATAGGTGAAGTCCATTTCCTTGCCACCGACGATAGCATTGAGGTCCTTAAGGTCGTTCGGAACAACCCAGTCAAGAGTGATGTTCGAGAACGGAGCCTGAGTGCCCCAACGTGACGGAGTATTAACACCATAAACGAAGGACTGGATGCACTGATTAACTTCTTTCTGAGTTAGATTGTCAACCTTGACAAAAGGAGCAAGGTAAGTATCAAATGATGAGAACGCCTGTGCACCTGCCCACTCGTTCTGCATAATTCCGAGGAAGTTAACCATCTGGTTACAGAGAGTTGACAAGTGGCTTGCCGGAGCAGATGTGATTTTACCCGGAACGCCGCCGAGACCTTCCTGAATAAGCTGTTTTAAACTCCAACCTGCACAGTAGCCTGTGAGCATTGATAAGTCATGGAGATGGATAGCAGCTGAACGATGCGCTTCTGCAATCTCTTCATCATAGATTTCAGATAACCAGTAGTTAGCCGTGATTGCGCCGGAGTTTGAAAGAATAAGACCTCCGACACTGTAAGTAACAGTTGAATTTTCCTTAACACGCCAGTCGTTAATCTTTAAGTAGTTATCTACAAGATCCTTGTAGTTTAAGAGAGCAGAGCCGACGTTACGAACTTTTTCTCTCTGCTTACGGTAAAGGATATATGCCTTTGCAACATCTGCATAGCCGGACTCGGAGAGAACTTTCTCAACACTATCCTGAATATCCTCAACAGCAATGAGACCGTCTTTTACCTTAATTTCAAAGTCTGCACTAACCTGGAGAGCAAGAAGATTGATAACGCTTGTGTGATACTGGCGACCCAAAGCTTCAAAAGCTTTAATCATAGCAGCACTGATTTTAGAGATTTCAAATTCGACGACACCGCCGTCGCGTTTAAGTACCTGATACATTTCACATACCTCCCTATAATAAATGGGCACCGTCAATGATACCCATAAAATTGACTGTGCCCCTATTATACTAGATGTAGTTATGTTTGTCAATATATTGTTGTGAAAAATTTTAAAAAACACTATATTTTGTGTTTACTCACTTCTGATCACAACTTCAGAAATATGCGGTTTTAGTGTATTCACAAAGGTTTCGAGCGTTTTTTCATCGGGTGCAGAGAGTCCTGAAAACAGTACTGTATCTCGGTCCACAAAGCTCTGCAAATATAATTTTTCAGCCTTTTTCCCCGGAACAAGGGATGATAACCATTCGCCCATTTCTGAAATTGACTGCTCATCGTGCAACTCATTTACAAGTGTTGTTCTAAACTCGTAGTCAACGTTTCCTTCTATTAAATATTTAATACTCTCCTCAAACGGAGTAATGTCAACACTCTCCACTCCGACGGTTGCAGCATATCTGCTCGGTACATTTTTAACATCCATTGCGACATAATCCACAAGATTTTGTGAAACGAGCTGTTTTAGCATTTTAGGATTTGTTCCGTTTGTGTCAAGCTTTGTTGCAAACCCCAAATCCTTTATTCCTTTAAATAATTCGGGTAAGTTTTTATGAAGAGTCGGCTCACCACCGCTTACACATACTGCATCTAAAAGTCCTTTGCGAGACTCCAAGAATTTTAAAAATTCATCAACAGTCATCATTTCTTCCTGCTCACCGCAGAAAAGCTCACTGTTATGGCAAAATGGGCAACGTAAATTGCAACCACCTAAAAACACAGTGCAAGCAACTTTGCCCGGAAAGTCGAGCAAACTCATTTTTTGAAGTCCTGAAATCATAATCGTCTCTCCTTATATCACAATATAACTATTATATATAAACTTAAGTTTTTTGTAAACACTTGTTAAAGCATAAAATAATGCTAAAAAAATGGAGAATATTGTATTGTGATTAGGCGAATTTCGTGTTATTCTTCTAAATAAAAAGGGAGGCTAAATTGTGAACGTCTTTATTTTAACTGATTTAGAAGGCATTGCCGGCATCGATGATTTTCTTCAAAGTGACAAATCTTTCATTGAAGTTTATGTAAATTCCTGCAAGTTGCTTGCGAATAGCATAAATCTCGCAGTTGATGCTTGCTTTAAAAACGGCGCCGATGCAGTTTATTATATAGATAGCTACGAAGGCGGTGGCAATGTCACTCCCGATATGATTGACAAAAGAGCAGTTAATTGCTCTATTCCCGAATGGGAAAATCTCATTCGGGAGAAAAAAATCGACTGTGTGATTGAACTCGGTTCTCACGCAAGAGCAGGTACAATCGGAGGATTTTTAGACCATACTCGTTCCTCTACCGAGATTTTCTGCACAAGGCTTGATGGAGTAGAGCAGAGTGAGTTATCTCTCCACGCGCTCTTCTGCGCGCAATACGGAATACCAACGGTTGCTGTTATTGGCGATGTAATCGCTTGCGAGCAGGCAAAGGAATACATCCCGGATATATACACAGGTGCTGTTAAGCTTGCAACCGAGCGAAACCATGCAAAAACCTTTGAAAATGCCGATGAAATTTTAGTTAATACCATTTCGGAAGCACTTAAAAATTACAAGAATGTATCGCTTTATAAGATAAACTTACCAAATGTTACCGAAACCGTGTATTACCGCACTGATATGTGTGAGGAGTGGATGGACTATCGCCCTGATGCCGAGCGAATTAACGCGCGCACTCTTCGCAAAAAGGTAACCGAAATAACCCACTTTAAGGACATTGTAATATAGAAAAAGCCTTGAACTTAAAAGTTCAAGGCTTTTTATTATTTTATAAACTCAAGTATTCTTGAAAGCAAAACCGCAACCTCTGCGCGTGTTGTGTGTTCATTAGGCGCAATATATCCGCCTTTTCCGTTTACGATTCCGTTTGAAATAAGCGCTGTTACCGCTTCTTTTGCGTATTCGGGAACGGAGCTCATATCAAGCATATTGACCTTGTCGCTCTTAAGCTCAATGCCGAGCTTTTTAAGTGTGCGGTAAACCATAACCATCATATCGCATCGTTTTATACTGCCTCTCGGATTTATTTTATTATTGCCAACTCCATTTACAAGTCCGTTATTTTTTGCAATCGCAAGCTCTTTTGCAAAATAATCGTTTTTCGATACATCTGAAAAATTTTCTTCGCTATCACTTTTTTGCTCAAATGCGCGAACAAGTAAAATTATAAAATCGGCCCTTGTAATGTTATTTCCGGGCGCAAATATTCCTTCACCCACGCCCTTAATAACTCCATCCTTTGCAAGAGATAATATTGCAGCTTCCGCCCAGCTGTATCCATTAAGATCATTAAAGGTTGGGGCGCTATTCTCTTCCTTTTCTTCGGTCTTTTCTTCTTTTGAAGAGCCTCCACCGTATGATTCCGAATAATCAGCTACATAAGTTAGTAATACGCTATCACCGTCAGAGAGCTTATAACTGCCTATTCCAACTCGCGGACTATCACCATTTACATAGTAAATCCATCCGCTTCCGGCGCCTGCATCAAATTCGCCCCAAGTTTCGCCCTGATAAGTCACAGAGCGCAAATATCCCGTTGAAAGTCCTTTGGATTCAATCTCCTCTGCATCGAAAACCTTACGTATAAGTTTTGCCACAGAAGTGTCTTTTTGAACTTCTACACTTCGTTCGGGTAACCACACCTTTTCGTGTGTATTCATTTGGAAAGTAACTGTAATTGTATCATCTTCGGGAGCAGATGGTGTTTCCGGAACGGGTGGCGGTATTACCTCAGGATCTTCTCCTACTTCAGGTTGGGTTGGAGGTGTTATTTCCGGATCTTCTTCGGGCTTAGTTTCATCCGCTTTTGCCGCAAATGAGTATATATTAAGCGGCGCGCAGTCGCCTGTTATATACATTTCAATCGCGAGAAGAGCTCTGAATGCTTGCTCGGTTGCCCATGAATCGGTATCAGGACTGTAGCCACTTGTAAAGCCATTTTTCTCGGTATTTAAATATGACATAATAGCGGAGGCAAGACTTGTTTCTCCCTTTATAAAGCGCTCGTCACTTTCCGGATTTATTCCATATCCGCAAAGGCCGCATATCACACTTGCATCGGTATAAGTATTGCCGTATGAGCCGTTTTCTCCCTGATTAGTCGAAAGAGCCGAAATCATCTTTTCGCTCATCAAAGTCGTTTTCTCTTTTACTCCAAATGAGTCTTCTTCATCACGCGTAAACGGGGCAATTGCAGAAAGTGCCCAACCGGTGGAATCTATATCCGTATACACCTGACCTGCATAGCTGCCAAAGAGCAGTCCGTCTTCATTCATATTCTGCTCTATTTTATCAATTGCAGCGGTTACCTGCTCTGCAGTTAATGTAACTGTTTTTTGTTCTCCTGCAAAGAGCATCCAAATTGCATCGGAATATGTCATATATTCCGTCACACCTGCAAGCTTTTCACGGTTGTTTATTGGTTCATTGCCCTCAGACTTAACCGCAGCTGAGTTTAAACCTAAAGAATTTAATATAACCTCGGCTTTAGCTAAATCCGTTACGGTAGCGTCCTCGTTTGAAATTGCGGTATATGCATCTGCTTCATATTCCGCTGCAAATTTCACATCTTTGTTCTTAAGTCGTGCGTAAGCCGCCATATCAAAGCTTACCCACTCACCTGCATACTCACCTGCATCATATGCAGTAGCAAGTGTTTCAATCACCGCTTGTCGCTCCGACATCTCTTCTGTCGGTGTTTCCGTTTCTGCCGCACACGCCGTTGTCACTAAAGATAGCATTGTTGTAACGGCAAGCAGCAAGGCAAGTAGCCTTTTCTTTTTTGTCATTTCTGACCATCCTTTCTTTCCTGCCGCAACAAAAAAAGCTGCGGCAAATATAAATTTGCCACAGCCGTCTTTTTCTGTGTGCTTGCACCGCGAATAAACCGCACCCATTTTAAAATGCTTGCGGTTTAACCGTTTCTTGGTATGCAAAACGGTATTCATGCAGGTCTTCTGACTCGCGTTCTATGTGGCGCACCACGCTTTTCTCCCTCTGCCTTCTCAGTTTCCCAATGACCGGCTTTCACCGATGAGAAAGAAAAATTCAAACGCATACAGCGGCGTTCTCCGTTCGGGATTCTCACCCGATTCCCTTTTCACCAACTATGCCCATACGGCATAATTGACACATCTGCGGTTATTTAATTGAGTTAATTATACTACTTGCGTTTCAGTTCTGTCAATGCATAAACCGAGCAATTATATAATTTTTACCTGCTCGTAAATTTCTTTAATATCCTTTTCTTTCGGTGGATTTGTTCCCTTTGTAAGACAAGCGGCGCTGCCAAAGGATACCGCGCGCTTTAATTTTTCTTTAGCATCTCCTGTGCCGGAGATAAAACCTGCAATTGATGAATCACCTGCGCCTATCGTTGAAACGACCTCAATTTCAGGCACATACGCACGGTATACTTTACCGTCATTTACCAAAATTGCACCGTCACCGCCAAGAGATACCATAACATTTTCAATGCCTCGTCTGTTTAAGAAAAGCGCTTTCTCAATAATTTCTTCTTCATTTATCGCGCCGAAGTATTCTTTTATTTCCTCTTCATTCGGCTTAATGAGCCATGGCTTTATATTTAAAAGCATATCAAGGCTTATTGACTTTGAATCAATAACTATTTTAACACCGCTATCTTTAAGCGCGAGTAAAAACTTTTCTGCCGATACAGCACTTATTCCCTGCGGTAACGAGCCTGTAAAGGTGACGATTTCGCTACTCTGAAGCATTTTAAAAATTTCGCCGAGAATATCTTCACAGCACGCAAAACCTTTAAATGAAAGGCGCGTTTCCTTGCCCACATTCGGATGAATTGTTATGTTCTCTCTTATTCTGCCTTGTGTTGTTACAAGCTTATAATTAAGACCTGCACTATCAAGACCTGCTATAAACTCCGCGCTGTTTTCTTCTCCAAGTAAGACTATCGCGGTATTTTTAATTCCATTTTCGTGCAATGCATTTGATATATTTATTCCCTTTCCGCCAACATCACGCGAGACGCTACTAGCAAGGTTTTCGCATTCTGTTTTGAATTCTTCTATATTAACGTGTACATCAAATGCAGGGTTTAATGTCAATGTTGTAATCATATCTTCACCTTCTATATAAAAACTTTACCATAACGCAAGTAAAATAGTCAATGAAATAATTATGTAATTTTTTCACTTTTTCTTGTAACATTTCTCGCTTTTTGCCCCTTTTTGATTGACTCAAAAATAAAACTAAGGTATACTATCTGTGATTTGAGGTGTTTTTATGATTTACAGAGATGAAAATTTAAATGAAATATCCTTTCCGCTCGGTGGTATCGGCACAGGCTCAATCGGTCTTGGTGGCAACGGCCATTTAGTTGACTGGGAAATTTTTAACCGCCCGAGTAAAGGCAGTCTCAACGGCTATACGCATTTTGCAGTTAAGGCAGAATTGCCAGACGGCAGAAGTGTCGTCAAGGTGCTGCAGGGCGATGTTTTGCACGAGCTTTCCGGAAGATACCAGAAAGAATGCGGCAACGGCTTTGGCAATGGTATTCATCAGACCACAATGGCAGGCTTTCCGCATTTTAAAAATGTTGTATTTAACGGGGAATTTCCTATTGCAGAGCTCACCTTTACCGATGATGCATTCCCGGGCGAGGTCATTTTAACTGCATTTAACCCGTTTATTCCGCTTGATTCATATAATTCAAGCTTACCTGCTGCATTTTTTGATATAAAAATTAAAAACTATAATGAAAATGTAAAATACTCAATTCTTTTCTCGGTTTTAAATCCGTTTCCGCAAACCAAAAACACAAAAGTCGGAAATGCAATATTTATGGAAAACATCAAGGACGATAAGGATACCGTAAATTACGGCGACTTAACCGTCACTATCGATAAGGATTCTGACTTAATCGTTCAGCAGAACTGGTATCGCGGTTCCTGGGGCGAAAATATTACTGCGTTTTGGCGCGAGCTGACCGACGGCACGATGGAAGACAGAATTTATGACGGCCCCGGTAACAGACGCGACCATTGCACTCTCGGTCACTTCTTCACACTTTCCAAGAATGAAATCGGCGGCTGTAAGTTCGTTCTTTCCTGGAATATTCCGAATAACTACAACTACTGGTCACCCAAGGAAGAAGACAAACCGTGGAAAAACTACTATGCAACACAGTTTGAATCTTCTCTTGAAACAGCTAAATATTCAATCGCTAATTTCGATGAGTTGTATTTAAAAACCGATAAATTCAGAAAATCCATATTCAACTCTTCTCTTGACGATGCGGTTAAGGATGCGATTTCTGCAACGATTTCTGTTCTCAAATCACCTACCGTTTTACGCCTTGAGGACGGAACCTTCTACGGCTGGGAGGGCACATTTGAGCAGATGGGCTCGTGCGAGGGTACTTGCACTCACGTTTGGAGCTACACTTATGCGCTCTGCTTCTTATTCCCCGATTTGGAGCGCTCAATTCGCGAATGTGAATTTAAATACGATGTGCGACCAACAGGTATGATGCAGATAAGAACGCTTCTCCCGCTTGGCAGAACACACGGTGATGAGCCGTATCTCTTCTGTCTTGACGGTCATATGGCAACTATTTTTAAGGTTTACCGTGATTTGAAGATAAGCGGTAATATTGAATGGCTCAAAGCTAACTGGAAAACTGTTAAATGCCTTCTTGAGTTTGCGTGGAGTAAAGATAATCCGCACGAGTGGGACTTAGACTGCGATGGCGTTTTAGAAGGCAGACAGCACCATACTCTTGATAAGGAGCTTTTCGGTCCGTCTGCATGGCTTGAAGGAATGTATTTGCTTGCACTCCGTGCCGGTGCCGAAATGGCAAAAATACTCGGTGATACGGAAGCTTGCAATAAATACACCGAGCTTTTCGAAAAAGGCTATAAGTATACAAAAGAGAACTTATTTAATGGCAAGTATTTCTTCCACAAGATTGACCTTACAAGGAAAGAATATACCGAGCACTTTAACTGCCCTGAATATTGGAGCGAAGAAAAGGGCCAGCTCATTCTCCAGATAGGTGAAGGCTCAGGCATTGACCAGATGCTTGCACAGTTCCATTCTAACCTCTGTGGCTTAGGTGATATTTTTGATAAAGAACAGTGCAAGACAGCGCTCCTCAGCATGTATGACAACAACTTTAAGAAAAATATGCGCGATGTGGCAAATATGTGGCGCGTATATGCTCTCAATGACGAGGCAGGCGCAATCATTTGCGACTATCCGGAAGGTGCAAACAAGCCGATTATTCCGATTACCTACTGCGAGGAGTGTATGACCGGATTTGAATACGCCTTTGCAGGGCTGCTTATCAGCGAAGGTTTTGTTGAAGAGGGCTTAAACGTAGTTCGCGCAATCCGCAACCGCTACGACGGTAAGAAGAGAAACCCGTGGAACGAGCTCGAATGTGGCAGTAACTACACACGCGCTATGGCAAGCTTTGCACTTATCCCGATTTTCTCAGGCTTTGAATTTGATATGACGCGCGGACATATCGGCTTTAAACCTATTGCAGACGGAGATTTCAGATGTATTTGGAGCCTTGAATGTGCATGGGGCGACTACGTAAGAGAAGGAAGCTCTCATAAACTCATTTTAAATAGCGGTGAAATGAATCTCAACTCACTTCGTTTAAAGAATCTTTCAAAAGTTACATCTGTTATGGCAGACGGTAAGAAAATTGAATTTACTCAAAGCGGTGATACGCTTTCCTTTAACGCATGCTTTGTAAACGAACTTATAATTAAATAACAAAAAGGCTCTTGTTAACAAGAGCCTTTTTGTTTTGCATATTCAACTAAATCGCAAATTGCAGCTTTATCAGTAAAATCGCCATCTGCATCGCACAAATCAATTAAGAGTTTTTCCATATCAGTCGGGTTTTCTTTGCCCGTCATTATTTTTTTAAGCGTTTTAATAGCCGTTCTGTGCACAACGGATAATTCATCAAGTATCATCTTGCCCATAAAATTATAAACTTTAATCTTCTTGCGAATTTCTTCCGTCTTAAAGTTTTTATCCATAACAAGTGTATCGTAATATTCGCGGCAGGATAGCGGTGTAATTCCCGTTGAATAAACGATAAGTTTTTTGCCTGAGAGCTTATCAATATTTCTCGTTATAAGGTGCACTCCCGCAATTACCTCGGCATAAAGTCCGCCGCCGTAAATAATTGTGTCATATTTCATTAAATCGTCTATTTTAACGGCTTTTGCATCTTTTACTTCGCAGCAAAGAGCATCGCCAATCCACTCGGCATATTGCTTTGTTGACCCGTATTTCGATTTATATACAACAATCGTACTCATAATTTTCACCTCGGATAAGTATATGCTAATTTTTATTTAAACTTGTCTCGCATTTTAATTAGCATTTGCTATGTATTCAACTGCATCTGCCGTATCTTGTCTTTCTATATCTGTAAATTCCTATCACTGCCGAAACTATTGCTATCAATTCATTAACTACACCACCCCAAACCTGATAATATACATTGTATATTATTACCATAGTTGATGTGAGAATAGTGATTTTTCTTAAATTTTGCACATTCGGAGAATATAAAAATAATGTACCAATAATCAATACCATAATAACAAGCAAGGACATAGGCCCCTGCCACGATAAAGCTCCCAATATTCCCATAAGAAGCGCAAAAAAGTAGGGCCAAAATGAATACGAGAAAAACCTGCAATCCCTTTTGTAAATCGCAAAATTCCTTAAAATCGCCACAAGATTCATTAGCATTCCTGACCATGCACCCAAAAACAGATAGCTCATGCATAAACTTGCTGTTGCAAGTGTATTAACAATAACAAGTTTTTTATGTTCTTTACATTGGAAGGAAAAAAATGTTAATAATGTTGTTATCCATCCAAAAAACTATCCTATTAATTGCATCTATATTTCATCCTTTCTAATCTCGACATAGTAGCACACAGCACTCGCAGTGCCTTGTTCTCGGGAACATATCAACGGGAGTTACTGACTGTGTTTCATAATTTTCTTCTTTAAACATCTTCAAATCGCGAGCGAGTGTCGCAGGGTCGCACGATACATAAACAACGCGCTTCGGGTTAATTTCTGCAATCGTTTTAATAAGCTCGGGCGTTAACCCCTTTCGCGGTGGGTCAACCACCACAACATCGGCTACAATTCCACGACGCTTTAATTCGCTTGCGGCAAGAGTTGCATCGCCGCAGATAAATTCGACATTTTCTACCCCGTTGCGCTTTGCATTTTCCTTTGCATTTTGAATTGCCTGCGGTACAATTTCAACACCGATGGCACTCTTTGCGTATTTCGCAAGCGCTAGCGTTATCGTACCCGCACCGCAATATAAATCTATAACCGTTTCATTGCCCGAAAGCTCGGTTTTCTCAATAGCTAGGGCATATAACTTCTCTGCCTGCGCGTGATTTACCTGATAGAATGCATGCGGCGAAAGCTCAAATTCATTACCGCAAAGCGTTCCTAAAACATAACCTTTACCGTAAATCACTTCGTCTTTATTACCTAAAATAACATTGGTGTTTTCTTTGTTGTAATTTAAAATAATCCCACTTGTTTCAGGATGATTTTTTAAAACAAGCGCAGTAAGCTCCTGTAAATATTTCGGTTTTTTTGTTACTACAAGGCAAAGCATCGTGTTTCTGACATAAATATGGCGTAAAATTCCTTTACCTGTACTTTCATTATAGGCGCAAATTGAATACTCGTTCATCCATGAAAGCACGGTTTTGCAGATTGCATTTGCAAACTCTGACTGAATTGTGCAAACCTCACACGATACGATATCGTGACTGTGTGAGCGATAAAATCCGGAAACTGCTTTTCCATCTTTTTCTCCCACCGGAAATTGTGCCTTATTGCGATATGCAAAAACGTTATCTGCAGCAACAATCGGTGAAACCTTAACATCAAGCCCTGCAATTCTTGTTATAACACTCTGCACCTGATTTTCCTTAGCGCGAAGCTCTTCGGAATAATCCATATGGTGAAAATCGCATCCGCCGCATTTTGGGAAATACTTACAAGTACTCTCTATTCTATGCTCTGACGGCTCGATTACTGACAAAAGTCTTCCGTATGCAATGTTTTTATTTGCCTTTAAAATTTTAATTTCACAAACTTCGTTTTCAATTACACCGGGGACAAACACAACTTGCCCGTCAATTCTTGTGACACCTGCGCCGTCGCTGTTGTATCCCGTTATTTTAACTTTATGCACGCTGTTTTTGACAAGTGGCATTTAACTCTCCCCTTTTTTCTTTTTATTTTACCATTATTTTAAAAATTAGTAAATAACCTCTTCTAAATATTGGAATTAAGTGGTATAATATTTTAAAAGAGGTGGAGAGTATGTCTACTAAATTTGAAAAGTTTTTAAATGATGTTTCCGGAAAAACTGTTTCCGTTATAGGAATGGGCGTTAGTAACACGCCCCTTATTCATCTTTTACTCAGCGCAGGTGCGCTTGTTACAATCCGCGATAAAGCTGAGTTTTCCTCACTTTCGAAAGAGGCAGAAGATTTTAAATCAAAAGGTGCAACTTTTATTTGCGGAGAAAATTATCTTGAGAACATAAATGATGAAATAATATTTAAATCCCCGGGTATTCATCCGAACATTCCCGAGCTTTGCGCTGCGCGCAAGCGCGGCAGTGTTGTAACCTCTGAGATGGAAATTTTCTTTAAGGTTTGCCCTGCCAAAACAATCGGCATTACCGGAAGTGACGGTAAAACCACCACAACCACAATAATTTATGAGCTTTTAAAAGCCGCAGGTTACACTTGCTTTGTTGGCGGAAATATAGGCACGCCACTACTTGATAAAGTGCCTCAGATGACAGAAAATGACTTCTGTGTGCTTGAACTTTCTTCATTTCAGCTTATGACAATGACGGATAGTCCCGACATCGCGGTAATTACAAATATTGCCCCGAATCACTTGGATGTTCACAAATCCATGCAGGAATATACCGAGGCAAAAATTAATCTTTTAAAATACAATAAGGCTGCGCGCATTGTGTTAAATTTAGACAATGACGTAACACGTGAAATTTCAAAAAACTATCCTGCACATATGTTCTCGCGCGTTGAGGATACTGAATACTGTGTCAAAGACGGGGTTATTTATGCCGGAAATACACCTGTTATGCAAATTAGCGACATAAAAATCCCCGGTCTTCACAATGTTGAAAACTATCTTGCAGCAATCGCCGCAGTAGACGGACTCGTTTCTTACGATACTATCAAAACACTTGCTCAGAGCTTTGGCGGCGTTGCGCACAGAATGGAGCTTATTCGAGAAAAAAACGGAGTTTCATTTTATAATGATTCAATTGCATCAAGCCCTACGCGTACAATCGCCGGGCTTCGCTCATTTAATCAGAAAATAATTCTTATTGCCGGCGGTTATGACAAAAAAATCCCGTTTGACGTGCTTGGCCCAGAAGTTATTAAACACGTCAAAGCGCTTATTTTAATTGGCAAGACCTCAGACAAAATCGAAGCGGCAGTTATTGCATCACCGGGCTATTCTAAAGATATTTTGCCTATTTACCGCCCTAACACATTTGAAGATGCAGTTATGTTAGCCGATAAAATTGCAGAAAGCGGCGATGTTGTTGCTCTCTCGCCTGCTTGTGCTTCTTTTGATTTATTCAAAAACTTTGCAGAGCGCGGTGAGCGCTTCCGCACTCTTGTAAACTCTCTTTAAAGGATTGATATTATTTGGATATTTTTAAAACGATAGAGACTTTATGCTCAGTTCCCGCTGTATCGGGAAGCGAGCAGCTCGCGGCAGTGCGTGCTACGCGCCTGTTAAATGAATATACAGATGAAGTTGCAACCGACTCGCTGGGAAATGTTATTGGTTTTCGCAGATGTGGTGCAAATAACGCAAAGTGTATTCTTCTAGATGCACACATTGATGAAATCGGCCTTATAGTAACCGGATATGCCGGTGACTTCTTAACCTTTGAAACGGTTGGTGGAGTTGATGCAAGAATGCTTCCGGCACGCGAGGTAACCGTTTTGGCAGATGAGTCTTATCCCGGTGTTATCACCTGCCTGCCACCGCATGTTCAAACGGCAGAGGATATGAATAAATCAATTGCGAAGGACAAGCTTTATATAGATGTCGGGCTTAAAAATCCAAAGGAAAAAATCCCCGTCGGCACTCGTGTTGTTTATAATGCAAACTGCGTAAAGCTCCAGAATAAATACATTTCAGGTCGAGCACTTGATGACCGCGCAGGCTTTGCATCTCTTCTTCTTGCACTTGATATGCTTAAAAATAAGCATTTGAATTTAGACATTGCCATTTTGGGAAGTGTCCAAGAAGAAGTTGGCTGCCGCGGTGCTAAAGTCGGGGCATATTCTGTAAATCCAGACTGGGCAGTTGCTGTTGACGTTACGCACGGCACAACTCCCGACGCAGGAAAACCGCGTACTTTTGACTTAGGTAGTGGTGTTGCAATAGGAATCGGCCCGAATATCAACCGCAAAATTTCGGATTCACTGCAAAAAATTGCAAAAGACAAAAAAATAGCACATACACTTGAGGTTATGGAGGGTGAAACGGGCACAAATGCGTGGCCGATTCAGGTTGCGCGAAGCGGTATTGCAACGGGTCTTCTCTCTATCCCGCTTCGTTATATGCACACTCCGTTTGAAACGCTTTGTGAAAAGGATGTTCGCGCGGTTGCCAAACTTTTATCGGAATTTATTCTTTATTTGAGTGCGGAGGTGGCTAAAAATGCTTAATCTGCTCGAAAAATTATGTTCATTAAACGGTGTTTCCGGCTGGGAGGACGATGTTTCCGCCTTTATTTGTAAAGAAGCAAAGCCATATGCTGATAAAATTATAAAAGATTCAATCGGTAATGTTTTCGTGTTTAAACGCGGTGAAAAAAGTCCGAAATCGCCTAAAATGATTTGCGCACATATGGACGAGGTCGGTCTTATAATAAAAAGCATAACCGAAGACGGATATTTGAAATTCGGCTTTATCGGTGGCGTTGACCGCCGAGTAGTTATAGGCAAACGCGTTTTGGTATGTGGTAAGTACCCCGGTCTTATCGGAGTTAAAGCCGTTCATTTGTCAACAAAAGATGAACGAAAAAGCGTTCCTAAAACGTCAGACTTGTATATTGATATCGGCGCTAATAGCAAAGCTCAAGCTGAGAAGCTTGTTAAACTTGGTGACTTTGCAGTATTTGACAGCGATTTCTATACTTTCGGCGATGGTTTCGTTAAAGCACGTGCAATTGATGACCGCGCAGGTTGTGCAATTATGCTCACCGTTTTAAAAGAGAAACTTCCATATGACACTTGGTTTGTGTTTACCGTACAAGAAGAAGTTGGGCTTCGCGGTGCAACTGTTGCAGCTAACCGCATTGCGCCAAGCTCAGCGCTTATTCTTGAAGGTACTACCGCGGCAGATATTCCGGAAATGCATGGGGCAAACGAGGTTTGCAATTTAAACTCCGGCCCTGTAATCGGTTGTATGGACCGCGGAACAATTTATAATAAAGAATATTTTGCAAAACTCTGCGCTATTGCAGACGAACACAACATTCCGTGGCAGATTAAAAAATTTGTATCAGGCGGTACGGATGCAGGTATTATCCACAAAAGCGGCGATGGTGTTCACGTTGCATCTATTTCCGTTCCTGTTCGTTACATTCACTCTCCGTCTTGCGTTGCAAGTATTTCGGACATAAATAATTGTCTTACTCTTTGCAAACGCTTTATTGAGAATTGGGAGGACTAAAAATGTTTGACTTTTTTGATATTTTAAAAACTCTTTCTGAAACAAACTCACCTACCGGATGTGAACAATCCATTGCTGACAAAATTGAAGAGCTTGCAAGGCCCTTTGCTGACGAAGTTTACCGCGATGCACTCGGTAATTTAATTGTTCATAAGAGTGGTACAGGTGCTCGCCTTATGCTCACTGCGCACATTGATACAATCGGAATGATTGCAACTCATTATGATGACAATGGTTTTATTCGTTTCGGGGCGCTAGGCGGTTTAACCATTTCCGATATACACAACATTCCCGTTGTGTTTACAAACGGTGTTTACGGCGTACTGTCCTATGACACAAAAGTAGAACTCAAAGATCGAAAGATAGGTAATTTCTACATCGATGTAGGCGCCCAATGCGCAGCTGAGGCAAAAGAGCTTGTGCCACTTGGCACTTGTGCTTCCTTCTGTGGAGTTCCTGTGCGATTAGGTAAAAACAAAGTTCGATCGCCATATTTGGATAATCGAGCTGGTGCCGCGCTTCTTCTCATGTCACTTGAGACCGTTAAAAGCGAATACGATTTATATTATGTTTTTACTGCACAGGAAGAAGTAGGCCTTCGCGGTGCACGCGTTGCAGCTCACGCAATTGAGCCTGAGTTTGCGATAAATATTGATGTTACGGACACCGGAGATATGCCTGAGAGCGATATTAAAATGGATGTTAAGTTAGGTTTAGGTTGCGCTGTTAAAATTATGGACAGGTCTATAATCTGTCATCCGAAGATTATTTCTTCCCTGCAGAAGCTTGCCGAGAAAAAAGGCATACCATATCAAAACGAAATTATGGCAGATGGTGGCACTGATGCAGGCGAAATTCATCTCTCACGAGGTGGTGTAATTTGCGGTGGAATAAGTATCCCCACTCGCTATATTCACTCTCCTTGTGAGGTTTTGGACTTGCGCGATATTGACAGCGGGTATAATCTTTTAAATGCAGCACTTTGTGAAAACATTTTCTTTTAAGAGAGGTCAAAAATTTTGTTGCAACTTATAGAAAAACTCGATTTTTTTATTACGTTGGCGTTTTCAGAGTTGGTAAATGCTGAGTTTCTTGATGTTTTTATGGTTTTTGTTACTCGACTTGCGGATTCCGGTGCAATATGGATACTGCTTGGCGCTGTTCTGCTGTGCTTTAAGAAAACGCGAAAATGTGGTTTTGTTATGCTCCTTTCACTTTTGTGCGCATTTGTCATAAGTGAATTTACTATAAAGCCGATTTTTGGCAGACTTCGCCCTTTTGAGGCAATTGATAATCTGCGTCTTATAATACCACCTCCAAGCGGCGCATCGTTCCCGTCGTCCCATGCGACGACATCATTTGCAGCAGCTCTGGTTATGTATCGTTTCAATAAAACATACGGTGTTTATGCGCTTATTTTTGCATTTTTTGTTGCGATTTCACGCGTTTACTTATGCGTGCATTTCTTTAGTGATGTTTTAATCGGCTCGCTTTTAGGCTATGCCATTGGTTTTTTTGCATTTAAACTTGGAAAAGTAAAAAGAAGATAAAAAAGAGAGTGGTCTTAAGCCACTCTCTTATATTATTGTGTAAAGCATCCATATAATGCCCATTAGTGATGCGCCGAGTGCCGTAAAGGTTGTTGCCGCTACAGCTTTTTTTGAAAATCTTTTGTTTCTTTTTTCCGAATAATACACTGCTGCCGAGTGCGCCTCGCGAACAAGCTCGTCTGCATTCACACCGTCGTTTAATACATCCTCTTTTAAGAAGAATATAGCCTCTTCGAACATAGTGTTCGGCAATGTTTTAACTAGTATTGCGCGCTTTGAAATTCCTTTAACCATAACTTTTTCCTCCTTAGATAATCATTCCCTTATTCAGGAGTTTTTATCCACGCGCATTACTAAAACCGTCATATCATCAACCGCACCGTTTTTAGCTGTTGCAGTTGCAATAATTTCATTTGCAAGCCCTTTTGCACTTTCCTCATTATATTTTACTATCAGATCGTAGAGCCAACTATCGTCTGCCTCTGAAATGCCATCTGTTATAAACACAACAAAATCTCCCTCATGAATGCTTTGCGTAAAGCGCTCAACACCTTGTGTTCCCGCAACAGGTACTCCTGCCGGCATAGTTTGGCTACTTATCCTTCTCACGTTCTCTCCGCGTTTTATATATGTCGGCGCACTGCCAAGTTTATAAAGCTCAGCATTTCCGCTGTATAAATCGAACTGCATAAAATCTATCGTTGTAAATCCACCCGTCTGTTCACTTGAGAGAAGCATAGCTGAGTTCATCGTTTTAAGCGCAAGCGACGGATTTATTCCTGCACGCACAAATCGTTCAAGCAATTTAATTGCAGTTGTTGAAATTTTTGCGGCGTCAGCGCCACTTCCCATACCATCTGCTAAAATAACCGCAACCGTTCCGTTTTCTGCCTTAAAATAACTACCCGCATCTCCGCTTATATCCGTGCCGTTTTTCTTGCTTATCGCCGCACCGAACTTTACTGCGAATACTTCTTTTTCGCGTAAGGTAAGCTTCTCAAATTCATCGGTATCAGTATACTCGGGCGGACCCGAAACAACTCCGATTGCCTCTGAAATTTTATCAGCAAGTGCACCAGTTCCTGCGTTTGATATGCCATTGCCAAATACTTCAATATGCAAGTGATTTGCGCTATCGCGATAGACATAGCTTTGCGCGCATATGCCCTCATCTTTAAGCAGCTCATCTGTTTTCATTTGTGCCACTTCATCAAAGCTTAAATCAAGTTCTTCGGCAATTTCACACATAACTCCCGACACTTCATTATATTGCCTTGCCAGCATCTCGCGGCTTTCGCCAATTTTTTTATTACACCTCTCGCGATATAAGAATTTTTTAAGTTCATAATTTATCTCATTTGTCAGCTTTTCTATTTTAATACATCGCGCATTGAAGTGATGCGGGAAATCATCAGATTCAATTTCGCCACGCTCCTGCATAATATCACATACCTTATTTAATGCATCACGCGTTGCTATATATTCACGCTCCCAACAAGATGAATATAACACACAATTTTTGCATACATGCTCAACAGGTGTATTAAAAACGCTTGCAATGTTGCCTTTGCTTTGATACTTTGCGCCTTTGAATATTTTTGCTATACTTTCATACGCCACAGATGCTTTAAAAAGCCTTTCCTTTGCAATATTGCGCATATGCTTGCTGTTTGGATTCTCAACCGCAGTTTTGAAAATAATGCTTTTTTTCAGACTATCTCCATAAAAATGAACAATCGAAACGAAACACACAGCACCAAACACAGTTTCAAACATAATATTTGCCTTAAACTGCATTGTTGTCCAAAACATTGCAGTTATTGTTAATACAAGATAACATGTACCATAAATGTATTTTCCCTTTCTGTTAAAAAGCGGTGCAAGTAATCCGCAAATTCCATAGATTGCACCATAGTAACTTTCTCCAACAGTAAATGACAATGCGATTCCGGCAGCACTTCCGTAGCCACTGCCACCTAAATATCCCGCGAGCATAACGCCCGTTACGGCAAGTGTTCTTCCTACTGACAAACCTAAAATTCGCACATTTGTCAGCGGAATGATAAGAGTTAAGACAAGGAGTATTATTGCAGTCTTTTTCAGTATATCACTTGCACCGCGATAGCAAAACTGATAATAATATGCAAATAATGCGCACAACAAAAGCTCAGTCAGATAGAAAACAACGTCTGCCACGTTAAAATTTGTATCTGCTACAAAAACAATTCCTATAACTGCCGCGCTCAGCGTTGTTGCAAGCGGCATAAACCACCGCTTTTTAAGAAGCCGTGTTCCGCGAAATACGTAGCTTGCCGTATATGCCATAATACAAATCGCACAATATTTTAATCCATTTATTTTATGTAGCTGAAAAAGATAGCCCAAGATCGCGCCAATAATGCCCATAGGCGAGCTTGCAGCGGCATAGGCTATTCCGAATGGCGCGTATGATGTGAAAATAGTTGCACGAGATAAAAGAAAACCTATGACCGCGCGCAATGCACCGCTAAGCACAGGTGTTGTCTTTTTCAAAATTTCTTTAACTTCCGTTTTTACTTGTACTTCCTTGATATCCATTTTAAACCCTCCTCGGTAGCTTTAATTCTACCGAGGAAAGAGCGCGCAATTCGTCGGGAAATAAAAGAAATATCGGGAAATATTTTTTATGACAGAAATGTGTCCATATCCTCTATTGTTATATCCGGCTGAAGCGACATATTTATTGCATATCCGATGATTTTGCCAACATCGCTTATTTGTGTGTCAATTTCTTTTGGTGTTACCATAAGGCTATCGCTATAGCTTTTCAAAATATGCTCCGGCAATTTCACACCACTGTCTACAATATCATAAATAACAGACGATATATCAACAACCGTTGGTACACCGATTGCAACAACGGGAATATTTAACGTTTCCCTGTTAATTGCACGTCGGGCATTGCCAACACCCGACCCCGGAGTTATGCCCGTATCGGTTATCTGTATTGTATTACATAGACGGTCGATACTGCGCGATGCAAGCGCGTCTATTACGATTATACAGTCTGGTGATATTCGTTTTGCAACACCTGCTATTAT
This sequence comes from Eubacteriales bacterium, assembly GCA_045589235.1. Lineage (GTDB taxonomy): Bacteria > Bacillota > Clostridia > Oscillospirales > JAAYXM01 > RGIG7332. The sequence goes on from JAZNOR010000006.1 coordinate 24,921, forward strand.
TTCATAGCTTTCCACTCCTGTCGTTCCTAAAACACCGGGTGCAATTGCAGAAACCTTTTTAAAAGATGAAAAATATTCCGGCAAGTTATCTACCAAATGACGCGTCACCATAACATTCTCAATAGAAACTCCACCGACTGCATCCGGAGTTATTGCACGGTTACCCAGACCTGCAATTAAAACGGTTTCACAGCTTTGCGGCAGAATTTTCGTAAGTGCATCGGATACGGTTTTAATTGCGCGTGGAAATACTGCATCTTCGCGGCGAGCAACACCCAAAAGCTCAACAGTTATATATGTGCCGCGTGGTTTTCCTAGTGCTTGCTCTCCCTCATCGTTTATAATCTCAACACGGTGCACCTTGTGTCCGTTAACCTCTTTTTCCTCAGCTATAACACCTGAAAGCTCGGTCTGGCGTTCAGCATTTTCCTGCCATATTTCACGCGCTTCAAGTGCTAAATCCGTTCGTATATTCTGCATAAAACCACTTCCTTAGCACCTTTATTTTTGCACTTTAAAAATAAAGTATGCAAAATTTTAAAAAAACACTTGATTTTTTCTTTTGTAGGTGATATAATATGTCGGTAACATTTCAAGAATACTCTAAGGAGGTGGACGCTATGCCCAATATTAAATCTGCAAAAAAGCGTGTTGAATTAACAAAGGTATATGCTGCTCGTAACCAGGCTAAGAAGACAGCTCTGAAAACTTCCATCAAGAAGTTTGACGCTGCTATTGCTGAGGGCGGCGCGCAGGCTTCCGATGCCTATAAAGCTGCAGTTAAGTGTGTAGATCGTGCAGTTGCTGACGGAATTATGCACAAGAATACCGCTGCTCGCAAGAAGAGTCAGTTAACAATCAAGTTAAACAAGGCTCAGTAATTTTTGCAAAATTAAGAACGGATGAGCAATCTCATCCGTTCTTTTTTTATTTCAATGCAATAAAAAAAGCTTCCGCAATGCGGAAGCTTTTAATCTTTTAGAATACCAATACTCTGTAAATATCAGAAATCTGGCTGATTTTGTTTACAATATCTTCGGTAATCGGCATCTTAACATCAACTGCAGTAACAGCATTGTCTTTCTTTGACTTGTTTGCCATATTTTCAATATTGATGTTAGCCTCTGCGAAAATATTTGTGATGTTGTTAACAACCTTCGGAACATTCTTATGTAATACAAGCACGCGCTTTTCATCTGCACTCGGAGCATCAATATTCGGGAAGTTAACTGAATTGCGGATAGCACCTTTTTCGATGTA
>JAZNOR010000007.1:0-36135 GCA_045589235.1 Eubacteriales bacterium
GCCGGCATCTACTAACTCGTAAATTGCATCCTCTGCCCATGAATGTGCTCCAAGATCAATAAACTTCTTGCCGTCGTCTCCTCCCGGTGTTGTGCCCGGTTCGTCTGTTCCAGGCTTATCAGTGTTCGGATCATCTGTCGGATCCTCAGGCTTCGGATCGTCTGATCCTCCACCGCCGCCACCGGCTGGTGCGTCATCCGGGAAGGTGTCGCCGCCTGCAACTGAACCGCCGGTCGGGTTAGCAACTTCAATTTCAACGTAGAACTGTGTTTCAAGTAATCCGTCACTTACGATAAATGATGCAATGTTGTCACCACGGTCTGCTGTGGTCGGAGTCCAACTAAAGACTTGAGTAGCTTCGTCAAATACCATTCCTGCAACGCTGTCGTTCATCTTGTAGGTAAGTGCATTACCTGTCTGACTCTGAGCTGTTACCTTAAATGTTAAGGTGTTACCAGCCTCAACTCTCTGCTTCGGAAGCTCGTTCGGAATCGGGCTTGCATCGTCTACTGTCGGAAGCGGAATTTCAAAATCCATTTCCTCGCTCATTAAGTAATTATATCCCTTCGAAGCATCGGTTGCATCAATATAGCTTAATATTGTCGTCGTCATACCTATATCTAAGTCAACAAGGCTCGAATCATCTTTATTAACGCTAACACCTTCAATTTTGTAAGTTGCATTTTCTCCTGCATTTTCGGTGCTTCCGTTATCAATATAGATATACTGACCGACAAGCCTGTTAATATCGTATTCGCCGTCAAAGCTTACTGTGATTGTGTTCTCAACACTCATATCGCGGGTGAAATCTACTACCTTACCGGTGTACTTATCTGTACCGGTCATACCTGCAAGGAATGTGCCATCATTCATATAGGTGTAAATCGGCTCACCATTTGCTGCATTCGGGTCGTATGAAACAACGCCGACAAAGGCAGAAATGTCAAACTTATTGTCGACAGTATAGGTTACATTGTTATTTGTTGCATAAACCACATAGTCAACCCTTCCGCTTGTTAAGGTAACCTTAACCGCGCGAGCCACATCGTTTTTACCTTCATAACCTGACTTCATTGTAACAGGCACATCTTCAACCGATGTAATATATGCGTTATCCTTGTACGGCTGAAGTACGCTAGTAAAGAGCGAATCTAAATCACTTCCTTGACGGCGTACCATAAGCTGTTTAATAAGCTCCGGTGAGTTTGATGCAATCGGAGGACGTGTGTCACCGTAAGCAAATTCAGAAATCTCATTATCAGTATTAAGTACTGTGAGTTTCAAGTGTAAATTCGGATCTCCCGGAAGTACATTAAAGAAGTCATTTATCTTAAAGTCAATACTGAGCGTCTTCGCTTCCGGATTTTCTGCTCTGTAAATGTTTTTAACCCAGGTAAAGCCGACCGGTGATTTAAGTGGAGTTCCCCATGCATTTGCCCATAGCTCGTCTTCGCCGTATGGAATTTCAGGACCTGCATATGAACCGATAAATTCTCCACTTGCATCGACCTGTGCTGTCATCGGAATATCAACTTCAACTTCATCGCTCTGTGAATGGAAGTTATAGACGTGATCGTCGCCACCTTTTACACGGAAGAAGTCAACTGCATATCCGATGTCATCATTAACTTCAACCTCAACAACCGTTCTGCGATAGATTTCAGTTGAATCGTAGAGTTCCGGAACGTCAACATCCATTATCTTTACCTTGCCCGAATCGTCAAAGTGATACGGATCACCCGAGGTAATTCCTTTTTCACTTGCATTTGAATACGTAGCTCCGTAACCTGCCCCGTTTTCTTCAATTACATGTACTGTATTGTGCGCCATTGGAGTTGAACTCCAAGTGAGGCGATTACAGTTAAGCGACTTATAATCAGGGTTACCGAGATCCGGTGCCATATCTATACCATATGCGATAAGACCTAAATTAAGGGTTCCCTTGTGTCCGTGACCAGCGTTTTTTCCATAATACATCCATAAGCTGCGCTGAGTGTCAAATCCGTTGTTAGCCTCTTTCCACTCACCGTCACGCGTTATCATAATACCAACGCCGCCGAGATTTGTGCTCGCATGGTCTACCATCGGACCCTTTTCGTCGATAACCGCCTGTATTTCACGCTGGATTGCATACGGATCTTTTGATCTGATACCGCCGTTTAAATCGCTTATATCTCCATCTGACAAGAGATAAATCATTCGGGCGATATTGTCATCGTGAATACCTGCATTCCACGCGGTAACGAAAAGTCCGCGGTTTCCGACGCTGCCCGGTTTTGCATACTGACCTGTATCGCCTATGTTCGGTATATAGCGACTTGCCATCGTAAGTTCAGTACCTGCAAATATCATTCTACGGTACTTTGCATTTTCATATAAATTTCCTGCCGCATAAGTATCCTTATAGGTTAACAAGATTGCCGCGATATTACCAATTGAGTTAATCCAGGAATTGTTATAAGCCGGAGCTGCCTCATTTCCCCAACCGTCGCGGTCAACGGTATTTATAAGATGAACATAGGTCTGACCGGTCTCACCTTTTATTCCTGTTTCACTCGGCTCGAAAATCCAGTCAATCCATTCCTTACTCTCAGGCATCGTATCGAGCACTACACCAATCGTTGCCATAACCGTTTGCTGATAACCGAAGTTACCCCAGATATCAAGGTCGTGGACACCCTTGCGAATTTCACGAAGAAGTCCGTTATCCGCGTTATAACGAATAAGCTCTGCCGAGGTCTTCGGATTATCAAGCTTTAACTCCTGAGCCTTATTTGAAAGGAAGTTTATAACCTTCTGATTTTCCATTGCAGGCCAGAATGCATCATATGCCCAAGCTAAGTTTGTTGCGGTAATATAATCACCAATACAACCGTTAATTCTACCTCTGCCCGAGCCGCCTGATGAGGATACATACTTATATCTCCAATCCGGGTCGAGCTTCATTGTTGGATAAATATCTGCAATACGGTCGAGTATTATAGCGCCTGCAATACCGTATTTTTCCTCACCTGTGTAAACATAAGCATCACGGAGTGAGTTAAGCGCCTTTGAAAAAACGCCGCCGGAGCCGGTGCCCCAGCCACCTGCCCAAAGTCCCGATGCATTATATGCAGGAATGTATACGTGAACTTCCTTTACAGTATCATAAGGCGCCGCATAGTACTTGCCGGTATCATAGCCAAAGCCGTTATCAACACCCCAACCGTGGATGCCTTCATTGTGAAGAATGCCTTCTTTATCAACATACTCATCCTTTTCAGGATAAAGAATATTTGCAAGATATCCGACCTCGCCATTTGCAACAAGTTCGTCATTCTTCTGCTTTGAAACCGCAGGGTCCCAGATACCGTGCTCGTCAATACCAAGCTCGTAATACTTACCGAAGTCGTTTGACGGGAAGTATCTGCGGCATTCAGGGCACTGAACCTTCCACTTGACATCCATTGGGTCAATATTCCAGGTTTTACCGTGCTTGTTGACATTGTTTGTGCCACAGTAGCGGCAGTTTGTATAGAACGGGTCGCCGTACCACTGACTGCCACGCGGAAGAGCATTTGTTGTTATCATATTATAAAGCTCTTCATATCTGTCTACATATTTATCCGCTACGGCTACTGCAGATTTTCTTGTTGCCAGTGCCCAATCGTATTTTTCAATATTAGCAAGAGCATTACCGATTTCTTCATCGTTATAATATGTTCTGCGAGATTTGAGTGAGCCTGCAACCAAATCAAAAGTAACATCACGCGTTACAGTTCCTAATGTTGCCGTAACCGTAATTGTTGCATAACCCGTCTCATGTGCAGTAACGATACCGTCAGTCGATACGGTAGCAACCTCTTCATCTGAAGATTTATAGGTATATGTCGCCTCGCCCGCCTCAACAATTGAGCTTGGAGTTTCTTTTAAAATTCCGCACGAGTCACCAATTGCAAGGACATTTGCATCCTTACCGTTATCAAGTCCTACTTTTAAGCTTTCAAGCGGTTTTGCCGCAGATAAAATAATTTTATTCAGATAGAAGTTACCCGGAAGTCCCGAAGTCGGATTTCCAAGCTCCGCTACCTCCAGCACGATATAATAATCGGTCTGACCGGAAAGCTTAAGCTCACCTAAATCAGCGTATCTCAAATCGCCAAGGTCAGATTTTTCAAAGCCGAATGTGGCAATCGGGGTTGCATTTTGGTAAGCCGACACAACACCCTCGTCACCGATACTTCCCGGCAAGAGATACACATTAATTTTATTTGCGGCACTACCTCCGCTATACGCATAAGAGCCGCGGTAAATTCCCTCTTCCGGCGCTTTAATTTTAAATACAATATGCTGCCCTACTGTATCACCCATTACACGAAGTGCACCGTAGAATGTAGAGGCACCTTTGTGAGTTCCCTTATTTACATACACCCAGTTTGTGTTTTTCTCAGGGTTATATTCCGTAAGATTTGCAACAGATTCACCAGAGCGTGCCAAACCCTTTATGAAATCATATTCAACAGAATTTTCGATACCAAGATAAGTTAAATCATCACGCTCGACCAGCACTTTAACGGTAGCACTGGCTTCTTTGGTATCTTCTCCGATTTTTACCGTCGCGGTAACAATCGCATCCCCTCCAGCCTTGGCAAGCATAGCGCCTGTTGTGGCGTTAATTTCAAGAACATTGGGATCACTTGATGAATAAGTAATAGTTGCACCGGTTAAATCGGCAGCTGACCCGTCTGACATTTTTGCCGAAACGGTTGCAATGCCTGTTCCGTTTAAAGCAAGTCTTTCCACTAAGTTCAAAACTACTTCTGATAGCACCGGAGCTTCAACAACCGGAGCTTCTCCGTCAAAAATAAGCTTTGAAACGCTGTGTGTAGCATATCCCTCGGAACCATTTACACCGAGTTTGGATGCCTGAAGCACTAATATATATTCGCTGTTTTCCATAAGTGCAATCTCGCCCAGATTAACTGTGTGCGCACCTTCACTTGAGTCGTAATCAAACTCTGCAATCGGATTTACCAAACTTATGGAGTTGTCAATATCCGTAACATTGCCTTCAAATAAATATGCCTTTGCACTTCTTGCACCAATATGGTTTTCATATTCCAGTTTCAACTGATATGCGCCACGCGCACCGCTTTTAAATTTAATTGCAGACCACGAATCTTCATCTATTGCAATAAATCTTACCGCGCCGTTTTTTGCAACTGCGCGCCCGGTGGCATTCATATAGTTTCCGCCATATTTCCAACGCGCATTTTTATCTGCATTATAGTCAGAAAACTCTGCGTTTTCGCCCTCTGAAAGGCCTGTCATAAGATCAATTACACTTGATGTTGCCTCGCCGCCAAAGCTTACGCATTCAACTTTTCGAGTTGCGGTTTTTGTATAACCGTCGAGCGTAACTGTTGCTGTAATATTCGCAACACCGTGTGCAACCGGCTTAACTTCACCTGTAAGCGCATCAACAGTTGCAACATTTTCATTATCGCTTGTAAATGTAATTTTACCCTGAGTTGCTTCATTTAATACCGCAGTCTTTCCGTTTTCAAGAGTCGCAGTAACGGATGCAGTTGCAGTTTTATTTATCGGAAGTACATAAGCGGATAATCTAAAATCTACATCAGCTATTTCAAGCGGTTTCTCACCGACAAACGAAACAGAGCGAATAAACATTCCCTGTGTTCCGATACCGCCATTTGTCATTTCACTGGAATTTGTATTTAATTCCTCAGATGTGATAAATAAAATTTTCTCTGTTCCTGCCTCATCCGGAGTGACGATGTACTGACCAACGGTTGCAGTAAACACGGCAGTACTATTGTTGGGATCATCCAATAAAATTGCAGTTCCAAGATGAGTCTGCTCCTTACGGTTTTCAACTTTATAGAGCTGTTCTGCATTTAAGTCACAGAGATAAATATCCGCCTGAGGAGCAGTATGATATGCTTTATGCTTAATCTCAATTTTATATTTACCCGGCTTCTCCGGCATCTTTATAACAAAACCATAGCCCTGGTTCTTATCAGCGCTACCCATACTGAGGCGTGCAAACCCTTCACGCATTGTGGCGTAACCGGAATTGATAGCACTTACATCCGGTGCATACTTCCAATTCGGGTTTTTATCTTTGTCATATTCTAATATAGAATATATCGTCGTCTGATGTGCATATGCCGTTCCGTCTTCAAGACCGTAGCGGAAGTCATAAACGCAAGTTGCATCAGCTCCTGCCCACTCTTCGGTATATTCATAAGTAATATCTATTGAGCTTACATTAATCTTAATTTCAGCATCTTTAGTAATACCACCGAGCGTAACACTGGCCGTAACCGTAGCCGTATCAGTTCCCTCTCCGCCTTTGTATTTAACAACACCGTCTGTAACTGTGATACGGTCAGAAGTTGTTGAATAAACTATCGTTGCTTTAGATAAATCTGCCGCTGTGCCATCTGTCATTTTACCGCTAAGCAAGAGAGCAATATCAACACTTGGGCGAACAGTTCCCCCGCTTGCGCGCAAGGTAAGGCTTGCAAGGGTCGGCGGAGCAGTTCCGTCTAAAGTTATGTTTTTAAGGTAACATCCGTAATTTCCGAGATTTGCTACATTATTACCCGGAGTTGCGCCACTTGCCGCCTTTAAAACAATTTTCTTAAATGTTCCTTTATCTTGCTCGGTTACTGTAAATTCGCCTGCATTTACGGTAACCATTGCGGTTGAATTAACATTTACCTTTCCGTAATAGCTTGCACTGTCCGTTGTGAGCAGCGCTTTATTAACCACTGTGCTATTCTCAAAAAACCAAATGTCATATGCACTTGCAGCAGAGCCAACGGTAAATTTAAGAGTATACTTTCCCGCCTTTTCAGGCATTTTTAGATTTAGTGTCAAAAAGTGGTCAGCACTCGTTGCGCGGAAAGCAAGACGGCCGTATTTGTCTACCGTCATGCTTTGGGCACTGTAATTGCCGTCGGAATACCAGTTCGTATTCGTTTTAACGCTTTCACCCGCGAATGTTTTATTTAACACATCAAACGAGTTAAGAGGAGTAACAAGAGACGCAAAATCAGGTATCTGATACATTGTTGTCGCTGCTTCTCCCGCCCAATCGTTATCTGCCGAGTAAGCAAATAGCCCCATCGGAATAAAGCCGATAAGCATTGAAAGCGTTATAATAAATGCTGCAGCTTTTTTTATCCTTATGTTCATTTTCATAACTTAATCCTCCTACTTTAAATTTATAAAACGAACAATTTAAAGCAATTCTAATTGCCTATTATAAATTATATCTTTATTACAATACTTATTCAATTTGATTTAGGGACTAATTTTTATGAATTTGCGACATTAACTTGTGTATATATTTTCTGACATCATAGTAAAAACCACCGCCAAAGGCGGTGGTTTTTAATTTGCTTTAAGAAATATGCTTGTAAATACTGTCTTATAATACTTCTATCACTTTTTCTTCAACACTGAGTAATTTTTTATAATTATCGAGATACTTGTTAAAACCTTTGATTGTTTCTTCATCAGGTGCTATCGTGCTCGATTCAACCTTAGAGAATACATTCTCATTTAAATATTCATCTAAACTGCCGGTTTTGTTCATCATATAAGCAACTAAAAGCGCCATACCGTAAGGTCCGCCCTCACTTGCGGTCTCCATACAGGTAATCGGGGCACCAACTGCTGCTGCCATATATTTCTGTCCGACACCGGGTGTTTTAAAAAGTCCTCCGTGTCCTGTCAGTGAGTCGATTTTCACTTTTTCTTCAGTTAAAATTTCCATACCAATTGCAAGCGTTGTCATTGTTGTATATAACTGCGCACGCACAAAATTTGCAAGCGTAAAATTTGCGTTGGGCAGTCTCAAAACCAATGGCCTTCCCGAATCCATATGGGTTATGCCTTCACCTGACATATAATTGCAAACGAGCACACCGCCGCAATCGGCATCCCCCTCAAGTGACTTATTGTAAAGCTTTGTATATAACTCACCACTGCTTGGGCTTGACCCGAAAAGCTCTGCCGCTTCGTTAATTACACTCGCCCACGCGTTGGTATCGTTCGTACAATTGTTGCAATGTACCATTGCAACAGGCTTACCGTCAGGCGTTGTTACCATATCAATTTCTTCATAAACTCTTGTTAAGCCTTTCTCCAACACAACCATTGAGAAAATTGACGTACCTGCCGAAATATTTCCCGTTCTTGCCGCAATTGAATTGGTTGCGGTCATACCCGTTCCCGCATCACCCTCGGGTGGTGCAAACGGAATACCGATTGGCAATAACCCGTCTATTTTTTTGTTACCGCCATTCGTTAAAGCTCCTGCATTTTCACCCGCGCAAAGAACCTTTGGCAGCACATCATACACACTCCACGGGAGATTGAAATTCTTAAGCTTTGCATCTAATTTTGAAAGCATTTCTTCATCGTAGTTAAGCTTTTCAGAATCAATCGGGAAAACACCCGATGCCTCGCCGATTCCTATTGCATTGACACCCGTAAGCATATAGTGAATATATCCTGCAAGGGTTGTAATATGCGCAATTTTGTTTATATGCTCTTCACCATTGAGTACTGCCTGATAAAGATGCGCAATCGACCAACGTTGCGGCACATTGAAGTTAAAAAGCGAAGTAAGTTCAGCTGCTGCCTGCGCTGTAATTGTGTTCTGCCAGGTGCGAAAAGGCGTGAGTAAATTCCAGTCCTCATCAAATGCAAGATAACCATGCATCATCCCGGAAATACCCATGGCGGTTATGCAGTCGCGATTTTCCACCTGTGAAAGAGTTTCTTTTACTCCCCTCCAAGCCTCATCCAAATCGTATGTCCATATACCATCGATATATGAGCTTTTCCAGGTATAGCCGCCGGAGCTTTTTTGTGTTAATTTTTCATCTACCGTAACGGCTTTGATTCGTGTTGAGCCGAGCTCTAATCCCAAATATAATTTACCCATAAACGCAACTCCTCTTAAGTTTATTTTGCATTACATAAAGCAAAAAGAATCCTACTTGCTATTTATTAATTTTCATATAATGCTCCAAGTAATTTGTTAAATAGGTATTTAATTGTATCATATAAAATTCAGCTTTTCAATAAAAACCTATGTTTAATTTCCAATCCTACAGGAAAAACCGGACTAAATCCGAATAGATACGAATGATAAAACTCGAAAAAGAAAAAGACTTGGTATTTCAGTAATACCAAGTCTATTCTTATGGTTGCGGAGGCAGGATTTGAACCTACGACCTTCGGGTTATGAGCCCGACGAGCTACCGGACTGCTCCACTCCGCGATATTGATGGTGCCGCTGACCGGACTTGAACCGGTACGGTATTGCTACCGAGGGATTTTAAGTCCCTTGTGTCTGCCGATTCCACCACAGCGGCAAGGGATTCTATGGCACTCTCTTTTTTAGTGCCATAATAGAATACCATATTTTTGCTCAGTTGTCAATCTATTTTTCAAACTTTTTTAGCATTACATTTAGCGACAAACTTTTCTGCACCTACGATAAAGCGCTCGTGCATACCTTCGCCGATTTTTTCACAGGCATCGAATGCCTCTACTTTAAACGTAAGTTTTCTTCCCTCAACTGCGACAAGCTCGCTCTGTGCATACACATCCATTCCGCACGGAGTTGCCGCAAGATGTGATATATCAAGCTTTGTTCCGACGGTGACATTTCCCTCGCCTACCGCATCTGCAACACTCATTGACGCTGCACATTCCATAATCGCAACCATAAACGGTGTTGAGAAAACGGGAATAAGACCGCTTCCGACCGAGCTTGCAAGCATACTTTCGTCTACTGTTACACTATATTTACCTTTAATTCCTGCCTTTAATTCCATTATACTCACCTCAAGTGTATTTTAACACACACAGGTGTAATTTTCAATTATTTTTGTTTTGGTTTAAAAATAAGTGCTGCTAAAAATCCAAAAACCACAGACGCGGTTATTCCCGCTGCCGCGGCACAAACTCCGCCCGTGAACACGCCGACAATTCCCTTTTCCATTACGGCGGTGCGCGTGCCCTCTGCAAGCAGGTGCCCGAATCCCGTAAGTGGAACAAATGCCCCGGCTCCGCCGAAAGCAACAAGCGGGCCGTATAATCCGATTGCAGACAAAATTGCCCCTGCTACCACATATCCCGTCAGTACTCTTGCCGGAGTTATTTTAGTTTTATCTATAATTATCTGCGCTATTGCGCACAGCGCACCGCCGACTAAAAACGCTTTTACAAATTCCATATTATTCTCCTATACAAACCGCGTGGCAAATACACGGAATACTCTCGCCCTGTTGAGTTGAAAGAGGAGAAAGAAGCGCTCCCGTCCCTGCAAACAGAACTTTTTTCCATCTTCCGTTTTTCATTTCATCAAGAATAAATCTCGAAAATACCGTAGCACTGCACCCGGCTCCCGATCCCCCTGCGTGAACATCTTGCGCATCGGGCGAAAAAATCTCCGCACCGCAATCGATAAGCTTATCTTCTATTTCAATGCCGTCTTCTTTTTTAAATAATTCACACAGAATTTTTCTTCCGAGTATTCCGAGGTCTCCCGTTACAATTAAATCATAATCATCCGGCGTTGTATTCGTATCGTGAAATACGCGGCTGATTGTATCATAAGCCGCGGGGGCCATTGCCGCGCCCATATTATTTGCATCCTTTATTCCCATATCAACGATATTTCCGAAATTTACGGCAGTAATTCGCGGACCATTTCCGCCTTTTCCCATAATTGTTACTCCTGCGCCCGTAACCGTCCATTGCGCTGTCGGTGTGCGCTGACCTCCGTAATTTAGCGGATAGCGATATTGCCTTTCTGCCGTACAAAAATGTGACGAAACATCGGTCGCAGCATAATTGGCATATCCTGCATTTAAAAACATTGCAGAAAGGCATAAACCCTCCGCAAAAGTTGAGCACGCGCCGTATAATCCGACGTATGCAGTATTACTTTCTCGATGCGCAAAAGAGGATGCCGTGCATTGATTTAAAAGATCACCCGAAAAAATAAAATCAATATCCGATATTTTTAACTTTGTTCTTTCAAGTGCAAATTCAAGTGCCTTTTTTTGCATTTCGCTCTCGGATTTCTCCCATGTGTTCTGCCCGAATTTACCGTCTTCACCGATGTAATCAAAATAGTCAAAAAGCGGCCCTTCCGATTCTTTTTGACCCCCAACCGCGCCACCGCCTAAAATACACGGCGGATTTTTAAGAATCACCGTTCCGTTAGATAATCTCATATTTCGCCTCACTACATAAAAAATAAGCAAATAAGTCCGTAAAGCACACTCACACTTGTTCCCATTACAAGCACAGGACCTGCAAGAGAAAACATTTTCGCGCACATTCCCAGAATGAACCCCTCACTTTTAAATTCAAGCGCTGCTGACACAATTGCATTTGCAAATCCCGTTATCGGAACAAGCGTTCCTGCTCCCGCATGCTTTGCAAGCTTGTTATATAAACCAAGTCCAGTAAAGAGCGCTGAGAGCGCAATGAGTGTTACCGATGTGAGCGCTTGCGCACTTGTATGTTCAATTGATAGGTGTTTATACATTTCAAAAATCATTTCACCAAGCACGCAAATTGCGCCGCCTATTACAAATGCCTTTATTATATCAACTAAAAGTGGAGATTTCTTCGCCATTTTATCTGACATCTCCTGATACTCTCTTTTACTCATTTTCATAATTTATCAGCCTCCTGCCAAAACTAATGTTAGTTTTAAATCTTTAAGGCTTTTTTATGCAAAATCGCTATTGCTTTTTTACATTCACCTTGTTATTATAAAATCTAGAGGTGATTTTTATGAAACCTGTTGTTTTGGTAACCGGTGCATCGCGCGGAATAGGCGCTGCAATTGCAAAAGCTTTTGCAGATTCAGGATATCGCGTTTGTGTGCACTATAATAAAAGCGAAAATTCTGCACTTTCCGTTGCAAAAGAATGCAACGCGCTTGCCGTTAGAGCAGATATTTCAAAATCAGCTGAAGTCGAAAAGCTTTTTTGCGAAATTGAAAAAAAGCTTGGAAATGTTGAAATTTTAATAAACAATGCCGGTGTCTCTTTTGAAGGTCTTTTAACTGACACAAGTGACGATAACTGGAATAAAATAATTGCCACAAATTTAAGCGGTGCTTTTTTTGCATCGCGTCGCGCGCTTCCGAATATGATTTCAAAAAAGGGCGGTGTGATTATAAATATATCATCAATTTGGGGGCTTGTCGGTGCTTCATGCGAGGTTGCGTATTCTGCATCAAAGGCAGGACTTATCGGGCTTACCCGTGCGCTTGCCAAAGAAGTTGCGCCGTCCGGTATTCGCGTCAACTGCATAGCACCTGGTGTTATAAAAACCGATATGCTTAATTCATTTTCCAAGGATGATTTAAACGCACTAGTCGAAGAAACCCCTCTTGGCAGACTCGGAGATCCGGAAGACATTGCAAAAGCGGCTCTTTTCCTCGCAAGCGATGATTCTTCTTTTATAACCGGTCAAGTTTTAAGTCCGAATGGTGGCTTTGTAATTTAGGAGTTTTATAATGAAAGCAAATTTTAAAACATATTTAAAACTGTTTGCCTCAACATTTTCGCTCAGCGCATTTACTTTCGGCGGTGGCTATGTTATAGTTCCGCTTATGCAGAAGCGATTTGTTGATAAGCTTAATTGGATTGACGAAGAGGAAATGCTCGATTTAGTTGCAATTTCCCAATCCTCTCCCGGTCCGATTGCGGTAAATGCATCTATTATAATAGGTTATCGCATAGGTGGAATACTCGGCGCAATAATAAGTCTTTTAGGCACAGTTTTACCACCACTTATAACGATTTCAATTATTTCTATTGCATACAGTGCATTTTGCGAAAACGAATACGTTGCAGCGGTTCTTCATGGTATGCAGGCAGGTGTTGCGGCGGTTATATGTGACGTGGTTTACGGTATGGCTGCCGGCATATTCAAAAAGAAAAATGCATTTTCCATCGCAATTATGCTACTTTCGTTTATAGTGGCATATTTCTTTAATATAAATGTTGTTTTAGTAATTTTAGCTTGCGCTGTTATAGGTCTTATTCTCGGTGCATTCGGAAAGGCGGGTGCGAAATGATTTATCTTAAATTGTTTTGGGCGTTTTTCAGAATAGGCTTATTCAGCTTCGGCGGCGGCTATGCCGCACTTCCTCTTATTTCAGAACAGGTTGTTGAGCATAACTCGTGGCTTACAATGGCACAGTTTACAGACCTGCTCACTATTTCACAGATGACTCCGGGCCCGATTGCACTCAATGCATCAACCTTTGTCGGCACTCAGGTAGCCGGAATACTCGGCGCAATTGTTGCAACACTCGGTTGTATTACGCCATCATTTATAATTGTTTTGCTTTTAGCGTTCCTCTATTATAAATATAAAAACTTAACCGCTATGCAAAATATCCTTTTCGGGCTCCGCCCTGCAGTTGTTTCTCTCATTGCCTCTGCAGGAATCGGAATTTTGCTGACAGCGCTCGGACTGCCTGATTCGCTTGATTATCTTTCAGTTGGAATTTTAGTGATTGCTTTTATCTGGTTGCGCGCTAAAAAGCCAAACCCGATTCTGGTAATTTCCATATCAGGACTCATCGGCCTAATCGCTCACATAATAGCTAAAATATAAAAAGGAAGGGTTGTAAGCCCTTCCCTTTTTATATTACTCTTAAAATATTTTCCAGTGCATATGCCACACCGTTTTCGTTGTTGCTTTTTGTTATGTGCGTTGCAAGTTTTTTAACCTCATCAACAGCATTTTCAACTGCAATCTTAAACCCTGCTGTTTCAAACATACTCACATCATTCGGACTGTCGCCAAAAACCGCAACAGATTCAAGCGGAATACCTAAATCTTCTGCTATAATTTCTATCGCTCTTCCCTTTGTCGTCGAATCCGTCATTATATCAATAAGACCCTTCCCCGAACTCACAATGGTAAGCGCATTGTCTGCATTAAAAACTCTTGCAATTTCAGAAAGGCGTGTTGTATCACCGAGCGCTAAAATCTTTATTGCTTCTGAGAAGTCTTCATCTGCCACATCGTTCATACACTTAAGTGGCACTGAATACTCAAGATTTTTACCACTCTCTAAGAGATTAGCATTATAGCGCACATATCCTAAGATACGTTTACTGTTTTTTGTGTAACAAATATTTTTTGCGGTATACATGAGATAATCAAGCCCCGCATCCTCGCAATAGCTGCAAATTTCTTTTGCTCTGATCGGGTTTATATATGAGGCTTTTAAGATTCTCTCTGCTCGCGGTGTACTAATAACACCACCGTTACAGGTTATCACAGGAATTTTCACACCAAGCCTTGCGATAAATTCGCGAATTTGCAGATGTGAACGCCCCGTAGCAATTGTAAAATGTACACCGTTTTCGAGTGTTTTGTGTATTGCTTCATAATTTATATCACTTATTTTTTTATCAGAGTTTAGTAGCGTCTCGTCCAAGTCGCAGACACACAAAAGCGGTTTTTCCATTTATTCCACCCCCTTTTTAATTATAGCGCATAAGCTTAAAATTTGCAAACTGTAATCGTAAATATGAATATTTATATTTAGCACTAATTAAATACACAATTTTTTATAAAATTATCTAAATTTTTTAAAAATATCTCTTTCTTTTTTTGTAAATAACGTGTATAATATAGAAACACATTAAAAAATTTCGATATTTATTACAGGGGTGGCCTTAATGAAAAGGAACAGCGACTGCTGCGAATGCTCATTTTTTAAGCAATGTATATCCAAATTTTTAATTATTCTCGCCATATTTGCTTTGGCATTCTTTTTTTGCTATCTGTTTTTTGATTTTTCGGTTTTTGTTTGCATAGGAATTTTAGTTGTAGCAGCTTTAATTTCATATTTTATTTTAGTTTCTGCAGCTAAAAAAGTTGAAACCTATCTGTTCTCTCTTGCAAATCGCTTAGCCGAATGCAAAGAATGCCCTGCACCAAACGGGAACATTGAAGAGTATATTGAAACTTCCGTCGACATGCTAACAGATAAAGTTTCCGGATTTAATCGCATCGTTAACGAAAAAGACTCACTTCTCAAAAGTATTTTTATTCAATCAAGGATGCGCGATGTATACGTCAGTCTGGATGATGTTGAAAAAAGTATAGATAATTCACACTCCTACGTTATGATTTTTATTCGCGTACATTATAAGAACGAATTTTTTATTGGCAGTAATGACGACCCCAGTAAAGCGACTTTCTTTTTAAAGCAACTTATTGAACTATACTTCTCAGGCGAGGAAAATGAAGCTACCACTTTCCAGGTCGAAAACGACAAAATCGTTTCCATTATAAATGTCAATACTGAAGCGGAACATATTATGGAAATAATTTCATCCGCAGTTAAAAAGCTTGAAAATGAATCTGACTACGTCTTTTTTACTTTTGTTGTGTCAAAACTCAGTAATTCAAGTATTACTCTAAAAGAAAATTTTGATAAATTGTCGCGTCTATCGCGTTATGCTATGCCGATTACTGAAACTCAAGTGTTGCTTGAAGAAAATGTTAAAACCGGAGCCGGCAACTTTTATTTCACTGTTGAGCAGATGGAAAAACTCTCTTCGCTTATGCAGAACGGTGCGCGCGAAGAATCTTTACACTGTATAAATGAAATTTTAGATTACAACATCAAAAAATGTGTAAACGGATTTGATTTATATCTCCTGTGCATGGAAATTGTAAACTGTTCTGTAAAGCTTTTAAATCGTCTGTTCCACACTGTTCCGTCCACATTAAATTTAAACGCTGTATACACTCAGCTTGACCGTGCAGTAACAGCAGACCAATACAATAAAATTTGCGACAGCGTGTGCAATCAGGTAATTGATTACATATCATTCAATAAACGCGATGAGGACTACATTATAAGCTTTATTTTGGACTATGTTGAAAATCACTATGCCGAGGATATTTATTTAAATCTTTTCTCAGAAAAATTAAAGCTCACTGCAGCTTATATTTCTTCGTATTTCAAAGAAAAGATGAATGTGAACTTAACCGATTACTTAAACAGTTTCAGAATCAAAAAGGCGATTTCCTTAATTGAAAATCCACAATATAAAAACAAAGATATTGCAGAAGCAGTAGGGCTCCAAAACATAAATACCTTTATTCGTCTGTTTAAAAAGTACACCGGGTATACTCCCGGTGAATATCGAAAAAAGCATTTTAATGATTCTTCAGATTTGTAATATTAACATAAAAACAAAAAGTGATTGTGCATAATGCACAATCACTTTTTTCTTCGTGTCGCAATTTGTTAACAAAATATTAAACGCTTTTTTATAACTTTTTTCGACAATTTTCTTTTATTTTTTAGCTTTTTTGCGTATTTTTTTTACATTCTTTTGTACGTCTTTCTTTTTCATCACCATATTTTTAACTTATCTTTATTTTTACTTATATTTGAATTTATTGTTACAACCAAAACAATTCGTCATACAAATTCGCTAAAATATATGTATAATAAATATGTAAGTTGTGCAAGGGTATTTTGTCCAAAGTCGCAATTTGCTCAATATTAAAAACTGATGTACCTTTTAAAACAGGGTGAGTTTCAAAGGTTGTACATCAAGCATATTTTTACAGAGGAGTGAACACTTTGAGTAAACCAAATGTTGTTGCACCGGCAGAAGCTCTTCCGGTTCCGCAGAAAAAACGCAGTAAGTTTGCAAAAAATTTCGCCAACGGCAAGTATCTCTTTATGCTTGTCATTCCGACAGTTATCTGTCTTGCATTGTTCTACTACCTCCCGATGTACGGTATCGTTATTTCATTTATGGATTATAAGCCGTTCAAGGGTATTATGGGTAGTGAATGGGTTGGCTTTGAGCATTTTGCTCGATTCTTCAGATACAAGTTCTTCTGGCGTATTTTAAAGAACACAGTATCGCTTTCAATTCTTTCCTTGTTCTGGGGCTTCCCGCTTCCGATTATCTTCGCGCTTCTTCTTAACGAAGTTCAGTCTGTTAAGTTCAAGAAGTTCGTTCAGACCGTCAGCTATATGCCGCATTTCTATTCAACGGTTGTTGTTGTTGGTCTCTTCTCTATGCTTCTCTCCCCGGGTAGCGGTCTTATCACAAACTTCTTAACCGGTCTTGGTTTCGAAGGTGCTAAGAATATGTTGGTTGATGCTCGTTGGTTCCGTACTATTTATATTGTTTCAGAAGTATGGCAGGGTACAGGTTGGGGCGCTATCGTTTACCTCGCAGCCTTAACAAACGTTGACCCACAGCTTTACGAAGCAGCATACGTTGACGGTGCGAGCAAGATGCGTTGCGTTTGGAGCATCACCCTTCCGTCAATCGCTCCGACAATGATTACTATGCTTCTTCTCCGTATGGGTTCAATTTTCAACGTTGGTTTCGAGCGTGCATACCTCTTCCAGCAGCCGACAAACTACGAAACATCAGAAATTATTTCTACATATGTTTATAAAGTCGGTATGGGTTCTAGTGGTAACATGAGCTACGGTGCTGCAGTTGGTCTCTTCAACTCACTCGTAAGCTTAGCTCTCGTACTTATTTCAAACAAGGTTTCGGCAACGGTTTCCGAAACAAGCTTATGGTAAAGGAGGAGAAACGAAATGGTAGGAAAAAAATATACTTTCGGATGGTTACTCCGTAACATCTTCATGTGGTTTATAGTTTTCATTATGCTCTTCCCACTCATTCATATGATTGCAGTTTCTCTTTCAAGCATGGCTGCTGTTACAAGAGCAGAAGTTTCATTCTGGCCTAAGGGCTTTAACCTTGAGGTTTACGGCAAAATTCTAAGTGACCCGATGATTTATACTGCGTATAAGAACACTATTCTTTATACTATCGTCGGTGTTGTCGCTTCGCTTTTCGTTCTCACCACAGGTGCTTATGCACTTAGTAAAAAGCGTTGTCCGTTTAGTAAGCAGATTAACATTTTGGTTCTTATCACAATGTTCTTCGGTGGCGGTATGATTCCGTTATACCTCACTATTAAGTGGTTAGGAATGCTCGATACAATCTGGGCTGTTACCATTCCACATGCATTCGGTGCATACAATATGATTATTATGAGATCCTTCTTCCAGGCATATCCTGCCGAGATTGAGGAATCCGGTCGTCTTGACGGTCTTAATGATATTGGTGTTTTGTGGTACCTCGTACTTCCGACATCAACTGCTGTTCTTGCAACCATCGGTCTTTTCGTTGCAGTTGCTCAGTGGAACCAGTTTATGAGTCCGCTCCTCTACTTAAATGACAACAGCAAGTATCCGCTTCAGCTCATACTCCGTCAGATTATCATGCAGAGTATTAACGAGTCGCAGGGCACTATGGCTGAAACCGTTAAGAGCACTAAGTTTGCTGAAGACTCTATTAAGTACGGTACAATCCTTGTTTCAATCATTCCGATTATCGCTGTATATCCGTGGTTACAGAAATACTTCGTTAAGGGCGTTATGATTGGTTCAGTTAAGGGTTAATCAGTAAAAATTAAAATCGGTTAGAGATTTTCTCTAACCGATTTTTTTATGCTTATTTTTTGCGTTACGTTTAATGAATCTCACAATCTCGCCGACTAATATTACCGTAAAGCCACAAGCCAATATTTTAATCCACATTGCAAGAGTTAACGGCGTCGTTTTAAATACCACACCACAGAACTGCACTATAACTATCTGCAAGGCAAGCGTTAAGACTATCACTGCAATCATAAGCTTATTTTTTAGCAGGTACTTGAAAGCACTTTCATCACCAAGCTCCCGGCTGTTAAATGCATTAAATAACTGAAATACAACAAAAAGAGAGAAAATTATACTGCTACGTTCTTCCGCACTTGCTCCGCCGAGGAAATTGGTGAAGTTCTGTAAAAGTATAATAACAGCTATAAAAACTCCGTTTAATGCTATTCTTGAGAGCATATCGCTTGTTACAATTGCGCGGTCACGTGGTGTGGGATTGCGTTTCATAAGGTCATCGCGCATCGGCTCAAGGCCGAGAGTAAGCGCCGGTGGTCCGTCCATAATTAAATTTATCCAGAGAAGCTGAAGTGCGGTAAACGGAGATGAAAAGCCTGTAATAATCGAGCTTAAAATAACGAGTACAGACGATACATTGACCGTTAACTGAAACTGAATAAAACGCATAAAGTTATCGAATATCCCGCGCCCCCACTCAGTCGCACGAATAATTGTGCTGAATGAGTCGTCTATTAAGATTATATCGCTCGCTTCTTTGGAAACCTCAGTGCCCGTTATTCCCATTGCAATTCCTACATCTGCATTCTTGAGTGCCGGCGCATCGTTTATGCCGTCACCCGTTACCGCAACAACATTCCCAAGCTTTTTAAGCATCTTAACGACACGCATCTTAACACCCGGTGTACTTCTCGCAATAACGCGAATACTTCCCAGTTTCTCAGCTAACTCGTCGTCATCCATCTCTTCAATCTGATATGCTTCTAAAGCAATTGTATTTTCATCTAAAATTCCAAGCTCATTTGCTATAGCCGAAGCGGTAACAATATTGTCACCGGTGAGCATTTTTACATCAATTCCGGCAGATTTGGCTTTAATTACTGCCTCTGCAACATCAGCACGAAGCGGGTCCTTTATTGCAACAAAGCCATCAAATACCATATTGGCTTCAATAAAATCACGCTCGTTCTCGAAATCAGGTGCCTCCTGTGGCTTTTTATGAGCAAAGCCGATTACTCGGTGTGCCTGTCTCTGGTGCTTCTCAATTTCCGTCTCAAAATAAGTTCTTTTCTCATCACTCATATTGCAGAATGATAATATCTTCTCAGGCGAACCCTTTGTATATATGATGTACTCATTTTTTGCCTCAATAACAGTAGTCATATTCTTAGTCTCGGAAGAAAACGGATACGCATGCGCTATCTTGGCTTTGCCTCTTATTTTTCGATAGTCTGTTTTCGCCTTATTTAAAGCGACAAGCAGCGCGCATTCGGTGGGATTTCCGATAAATTCTCTGCCTTCAACATTCGCAGTACTGTTTATCGCAAAGTTCTGTATAAGCGCTGTATCAGTCATTTTTTCAGGCTCATATTTGCCATCTGCATCGCAAATCTCAACAACAGTCATACGATTTTCAGTGAGTGTTCCCGTTTTATCCGAGCAAATAACATTTATACAGCCAACCGTTTCGCTCGCCACCATCTTTTTAACCAATGCATTTTCCTTTGACATTTTTATAACATTTATAGCAAGCGATACTGCAACAATCGTAGGCAGTCCCTCAGGAACTGTAGCAACAATCAGAACGATGCTCGTTATAAATGCTTCACTTATTGTTAAGAACGAAGCTTCGCCTCTTATTACGAAGAATACAACCTGAACTATAAAGGCGAGAATCGAAATTCCACTTCCTATGAAAGCTATAACCTTACCAAGCTTTGCAAGCTTTTCCTGAAGCGGGGTTGATGTATCATCTGTAGTTGTAAGCTCGCGCGCAATTTTACCAAACTCAGTACTGTCGCCAACCTGCGTTACAACCATTTTACCACTACCGCCTGTAACAAACGTGCCTGAATAGAGCATATTTACTCTGTCTGCTACAGCAGTCTTCTCATTTACAATAACAACATCCGCCATTTTCTTAACCGGTAATGACTCACCGGTAAGCGATGATTCATCGACATTCAACTCGGTTGATGTGATAAGTCGACCATCAGCTGATAGCTTATCTCCCGTTTCAATAAAAACTATATCTCCGACAACAAGCTCACTCTGCGAAATCATTTGTACCTTGCCGCTGCGCAGTACTTTAACCTGAATATTCTCCTTCATGGCATTCAGCGCCTCAAATGCCTTCGCGCTTCTGCCCTCCATAACTACTGTAATTATAACAGACAGCGCAATAGCAACAAAAATGCCAACACATTCTATAATATCCGCATGCCCTCCGTATGCAGCGCGAATTACATTTATCGCAACCGAAATTACACCCGCAACAATAAGTAAAAGCACCATAGGCTCTTTGCACGAATCCACTATCCTGCCAAATGTCGATCGTGGCTTTTCACGCGTAAATTCATTTTTGCCATACTTTTTGCATTTTCTTCAATTTGTGCATCATTAAGTCCCTGCGTTCGGTCTACATTCAGTTCATTTAAAACTTCTTCTGCACTTTTTAGATAATACGCCACTTTCAATTCCTCCTTCAAAAATAAAACCAGACCCACATATAGCGCAAACTATATGTGAGTCTGGTTAATTAAGACAAGCCAGAATGCGAAAATGTTCGCAAGCACGATTGTTGACTTGACACGCATAAATTTTATGCGCCAACTACTCCCTCACAGAGCCGATACTTTTATTGGAAAAAATTATAACACAAATAAATTTAAAAAGCAATAGAAATTTTATTCAAAGAGCGTTGCTATTATTCCCCATTTGAAGTATAATATTTCTATAAGTTTATAAAAATAAGGAGGATAAATTTATGAATAAAGCTACCTTTTCTCAAGGTGATCTCTTAATCCCCAAGAATTCTGATTTAACTAAATGGAGCGTTGTTGCATGCGACCAGTATACCTCTCAACCGGAATACTGGGACGAGGTTGAAAATGTTGTTGGTGACGCTCCGTCAACACTTCGCATTACATTGCCGGAAATTTTTCTCGAAGGTGACGATGTTGCAGAGAGAATTGAAGCCATCAACGCCACTATGAATAACTATCTTTCAAGCGACCTTTTCCGCGAAATCAATGGAAAATACATATATGTTGAGCGTACTCAGCATAACGGCGTTGTCCGCCACGGCCTTATGGGTGTGGTTGACCTTGAGGATTATGATTATAACAAAGGCGCTCAGACTCCAATTCGTGCAACTGAGGGCACAGTTCTTGAGCGTATCCCTCCACGTGTTCGTGTTCGTGAAAATGCTTCTCTTGAACTCCCACACATTATGCTTTTAATTGACGATGGTGACAAGACTGTTATCGAACCTCTTGAAACTGAAAAATCCCGTTTTGAGCTTGCTTATGATTTTACTCTCATGCAGGATAGCGGTTCAATCCGCGGCTATATTGTAGATGACGAGGCTGCAAAGAGAATTGATGCTGCAATCGCAAAGCTTTCTGATGCAGATTCATTCTATAAAAAGTATAATGCACCGAGCGACCGTGGTGTTCTCACCTTCGCAGTTGGTGACGGTAACCATTCACTTGCAACTGCTAGAGAGTGCTATATGCGCACAAAGAAAGCGCTCGGCGACGCCGCACTTTCACATCCGTCACGCTATGCGCTTGTTGAGCTCACCAATGTTCACGATAAATCTCTCGTTTTCGAGCCGATTCATCGCGTTGTTTTCGATGTTGATCCGAATGCAATGATTGATGCGCTCTCTAAGTACTATGAGCTTTCCGATGAGGGGCAGAGCTTTGTTATCGTTAACGGCGACGAGAAGAAAGAAGTACATATTAAGAATGCGCCGACTAACCTCGCAGTAGGCACATTGCAGAAATTTATTGATGACTACATCAAAGAAAACGGCGGCCGTGTTGACTATATCCACGGCGACGATGTTGTCGAAGAATTGTCACGCGATGCAAAGAACATTGGTTTCTTACTCCCACCAATGCTTAAAGAAGAGCTCTTCCCGACCGTTATTTTAGATGGTGCGCTTCCGCGTAAGACCTTCTCAATGGGTCATGCTTACGACAAGCGTTTCTATCTTGAGGCACGCAAAATCACAAAATAGGTGATATTATGACAACACTTTATTATAACGGCAACATCCATTCCATGGATGAAAATTTAAGCACATATTCTGCAATGGTGGTATGTGGCGGCAAAATCGTTGACTTAGGTGAAAAGAATGAGCTTATCGCTCGCTATCCCGATGCCGATTTGTGCGATTTAGCCGGAAAATGCATAATTCCCGGTCTTTATGACACCCATGCGCATCTTTTTATGGCGGCAGATAGTGAAGGTGATGGAGAGCTTTTTATTCCAACCTCTGTTGCAGAGCTTCTTGAGGATTTGAAAAAGCGCGTTGCAACTCTTCCCGAGGGCACTTGGATTGGCTATAAAAACACATATCCCCTCCGTTTAGATGAGCTTCGTTATCCGACAAAAGATGAACTTGATGCAATTGCACCAAATCATCCTGTCGCAGTTGACGGATTTTATTCGGCTCAGCTTAACACCTGCGCGCTAAATTCTCTTGATTTAACTGATTTGCCCATTGGCGGAAAGGTTTTAACTAATGAAAGAGGCGAAAGAACCGGTGTTCTTTTAAATTGTTTTCGTATGCTGGTTAAATATTACCCTACAAGAAAAGAAAAGCCGCTTGATAAAGCAGTTTTGGAAGTAATGGCAGAGTATAATAAAAACGGCATTACCTCCATTGTAGAGCCAATGTCACACATTTCCGGCATTTCTGCAGTAGAAAAACTTCAGGCTGAAGAAAAACAAACAGTTCGCATACGTTATACCTTAATGGCTCCGCCAAAAGCGCAACACGAAGAATTCGAGAAAAGTGTTGAATTGCTTAAATTTGCAAATCCTGATTTTGCGCGTCTTAACTTCCTTAAAAATACAGTTGATGGTGGTATTTTAACAGGTACTTCACATATGGATGGCGAATATGATAATCTTACTGAAATTTTCGCCTTATACGGTATTGATAAGAAAACCTGGCGCGGTAATTTAGTTACCGATACCCCGGTTTTAACCGAGTCAATAAAGCTTGCGCAAAGATTAGGCTTGCAATATGGTGCACATTGTGTGGGTACCGGTGCATCACGAAAGCTGATTGAAGCTTATAAAAAAGTCGGCAATACCAAAGATGCTCGTCACACGATTTTGCATGCGGACTTCTTATCTCCCGATATGATAGAGAACGCAAAGGCTCTTGATTTAACTATTTTGTTTCAGCCTGCATGGCATTATATGGATGCACCATTCTTGGATAAAATTTTAACCCCGCTTGAGTGCTCATATTTTATGCCGTATGCCAATATTTTAAATTCCGGTGTTCACATGGCAGCAGGAAGCGACCATATGGTTAAATACGATGCTGTCAAATCAGTAAATCCTTATCATCCGTTTATCGCTCTTTATAATATGATTACGTGTAAATCACGTGACGGAAATGCATATAATGCTGAGCAGAAAATAAGCCGCGAAGAAGCGCTTCTGTGCTATACTCGTTATGCGGCATGGTCTACCTTTGATGAAAAGCTCTTCGCCTCACTTGCAAAGGGGCTTCGCGCTGACTTCCTCATATTAGACCGCGATTATTTTACCTGTCCTGAAGATGAAATTAAGGATATTAAACCGCTAAAAACATATATTGACGGCAACTGCGTTTACAGCGCATAATAAAAAAGCGATTGGGAATACCCCAATCGCTTTTAATTTTTTAGAATCCCCAACCGTTGTAATCTGAACCTTCGCCTTCACCTTCGCCGCCGTCAATCAATCCGTCATCAGCCTGCTCAGATGTTGCAATAATGTCTTCATACATTGCGGTTAAATAAAACTTTGGCTCTTCGTATATCATTCTAGTCTCTCCTATTTAATAAAATTACTAACTTTTCTTGTTTTCTCAACGCCGAGGATTTCAGTTCCGTCTTTGAGTAAAACAAACGCCTGAACGGTTATCGGAGTGTTAAACGCGCTGTTCGGGATATTCCAGATTGAATATGTTGAGAAATACTTGGATTCCGAGAAAATATCACTCGGTGCATAATTTGTTATTGCCGCGCCGTTTTTGCCGACAAGACCCGAGTAAACATTCTTTGTTGCAATTCGCTTTTTAATGCCGTTAATTGTTATGTAAAAGCCCGTTTCTTTGTAATCTTTAAGGCTGTCAACGGTTGAAATAAAGCGAATATCACTCTTTTCGCTGCTCGACGATGTTCCGTCTGTTATTTGAAATTTGAGATTGAGCAACCCACATTTCATTTTTGCATCTTTCTTATACTTTTCAATTTTTACCTTAGCTTCTTCAACAGATAATAATGTGTCATTTGCAACTGTATCAATTTCTGCATTTACTTTATTAATTTCTACAGCAACTTCATACGACCCATCAGCAAGCTTCTTCATCTCATCCGTTGCATCTTCTGCGTAAGTTAAAGTTTCTTCATTGTTTTTTAAAAAATGAAAAGTTGCTTTGTTTAAATACTCAGTATTGCAATCTCCAATTTTTATACTATTCCAACTTTTTTTAGTTCCATTATAATATATATTAGTTAAAGCATGGCAACCATTAAAAGCATACGCGGTAATAGTTTTTACATTTTCACCTATATATAAAGTAGATAACTTATAACAACAACTAATAGCACTTCCTCCTATGGTTATTACGCCATCTGGAATCGTCAAAGTTCTGATATTATCACAGCCCCAAAATGCATAGTCGTCAATTCTTGTTACGCTATCGCTTATAACAACATCTATGAGGTTATCATAAGACCGAAATGCATACTTGCATATATTGGTCACACCGTCTTCAATAATTACTTTGTTGATTGAATCTCGGGAGTATGTATACCACGGCACTACGCTTCCATCGTGCCATTTCCACATATCACCTGTACCGCTAATTGTAAGTGTCCCCTCGTCGTCAAGCGTCCAGGTTAAATTATCTCCACACTCGCCAGATCTAACAATTTTTGCCGCACTTGCAAGCATTGTTGTCTGCGGTAAAAATGACAATACGAATGCTATGCAGATAATTAAAGAAGTGACTTTTTTGATTGCTTTCATAATCAATCCTCCCAAAAATTAAAAAGTGCACCCACCGAAATGAGCGCACAAAAAACGCAAATTCCGATAGTCGCCAAACTAACTATACAAATGGGTTATACACTTGTCATTGTGAAATTTGCGTTTTTAACAAATACAACAATGACAAGTATCGGCAAAAAAGGGTATAGATATACCCCTAATAACCCATTTTTTATTTATTCAGTTAGTTTGGCAAAAATATCATACCACCTTTTTATAAATTTATCAAGGTTTTTATTTAAATTTGTAGGGCAGAGAGCCCGTTGGAAATATTTTTATACAAAAAAGCGATTGGCTAAGCCAATCGCTTTTATTTATTTCTGCATACATTCGGCAGCGAGAAGAACTCCTTCTCTGCCAGTTTCATATGTAAGTCCGCCCTGTAAATACACAAGGAAGGGTTCGCGCATCGGAGCATCTGCCGAGAGTTCAATTGATGCACCCTGAATAAAAGCACCTGCCGCCATAATTACCTGGCAATCGTATCCCGGCATATCCCACGGCTCAGGTGTGACAAAGCTATCCACCGGTGCGCCCATCTGGATGCCACGGCAGAATTTTCTAACATTGTCTTCATTCTGAAGCTCAAGAGTCTGAATTATATCATAGCGCACATCTTCCGCTTTCGGCGATACGTTATATCCCAATTCTTCAAAAAGCCCTGCGCAGAACACTGCTGTTTTAACCGCTTGCGCAGTGGTATGCGGAGCATTGAAAAATCCTTGGAACAGCGCTCGGTTATTACCCATTGTGCAACCGCACTCACGACCGATTCCCGGTGCTGTGAGGCGCATTGCCGCACGTTCAACAAACTCACTTTTTCCTGCAATATAGCCACCTGTTGGAGCAAGGCCTCCACCCGGGTTTTTAATGAGTGAACCTACGATTAAATCTGCTCCTACTGCACATGGCTCAACTGTTTCAACAAATTCTCCGTAGCAGTTATCGACTATAACACAGATATTCGGATCTGCTTCGTGTACCACATCACAAATCTCACCGATTTTTGAAACCGATAGTGCCGCGCGGGTGCTGTATCCGCGTGAGCGCTGAATTAAAACTGTTGTGATGCTTTTATCTTGCGCAATTTTATTCTTAATAGCCTCAAAATCAGCATCGCCAGACGGCAATAAATCAATCTGGCTGTATTTTACGCCAAAATCGCGTAGTGAGCCGGGGTAATCCCCCGTGATTCCAATTGTGCTCTGCAGGGTATCATACGGGGCTCCGGTCACCGAGAGAAGTGTATCCCCCGGGCGGAGTGCACCAAATAAAGCGCATGCGATAGTGTGTGTTCCATTTACAAACTGCAAACGAACCAAAGCGTCCTCTGCACCAAAAACCTCAGCATAAATTTTATCTAATGTATCGCGACCCAAATCATCATAGCCATATCCGCTTGTACCTGCAAACATAGCATCAGAAACACGGTATTTTTGAAATGCTGAGAGTACTTTTTTTGAATTTATGCGCGCAACATCGTCAATATATTTAAAATTTTCTTTTAATTTGTTTTCAACTTTAATTGCCAAGTCGTTAAGCATTTTTCACCTCACGGATAATGCCCATCGGTGTCTGCTGAGCGCTCTGTCCGAGCGGATTATCCTTTAAAATTTTAACTAAAAGCTCACGGTTTAGAGTCTTGTCCGATGTTCCTAAAATGTTGCCTGCTAAGTCATTTACATCGACAATTGCAACTGCAAAACCGATTTTATCTGCTATTTCGCGCGCAACCTTATCCGGATTTTCAGGGCCGAGCACTACGCAAGTATTATACGGTGGAATTGTATTCGGTGTCGGGCCATCAATTGACTCTGCTTTATAGCCTGCAATTTTATAAAACCAGCCACGCTTGCCAAATAGCTTTCCGATTGCGCTTATTCCTGCCGCGAAAAGAATTCGCATAACTCCACATTCACGAAGTGCCATTTCCATAGTTTCCGGAATTCCAAGCCCTATTCCATACGGTGATTTATAAACAAATCTAACTAAGATTTTAGCTAAACGACGCGGTTTGATTTCACTCATAGGGATTGCACGGCGCTGAGTGCAAGCAACACATTTTTCTGAAATAAAAAGAATATCGTTATCACGCATATGCTCTTTTGCATACTTTTCTGCAACGTCTGTAATTTTATCTTCAGCAGTTACAACGTGAGTTTTAATCGGAAAACGAGCATAAACCTTGCCGTCTACCTCAATATTCTGATTTTTCTGCTCGTTTGGCATGAGCTCTGACATAATTTTATACCTCCAAATTACTTAAGGGGCAGTTTTAACCGCCCCTGCTTATTTAATCAATTTTTTCAACAAATGAAACGCCCTTTGCAGAGAGAACCTTTACAGCCTTTTCATTGTCCTCAACGCGAAGTACAACGCAAGCATGATTCTTGCTATGAGTGATAAATGCATAAGCATATTCAACTGAAATGCCTTCGTCATTTAAAATTGCAAGCACCTCTGTGAGTGCACCAGGCTGATCATCTAAAAGAACAGCGATAACCTGTGTTTTAGACACGGTAACGCCTGCAGCTTTGAGTACCTCAATAGCCTTTTCGGGATCGTTTACAATAAGACGCAGTATGCCAAAATCTGTGGTATCTGCAACCGAAAGTGCGCGAATATCAATGCCATTATCCGAAAGCGCGCTAACAATTTCAACGAGTCTGCCGGGTTTGTTTTCAATGAAAACGGAAATCTGATAAATAGTCATTTTGTTTTCCCCCATTATAAATTAATCAAGAAGTTTTCTTCTGTCGATTATGCGCTTTGCCTTACCTTCGCTGCGTTCAATGCTCTTGGGCTCTACAAGGCGAATTTTAGCAGCAATGCCAAGCACACTTTCGATTTCTTTTTTAATCTTATTCTCCACCTTTTCAATACCGCTTATGTGGTCAGTGAAAAATTCACTGCTCATCTCAACCTGAATTTCAAGCGTATCAAGAGTTCCTACACGGTCGACAATCAGCAGATAGTGCGGAGCGACATCACCGAAATTTAAGAGCACGCTCTCAATCTGCGATGGGAATACGTTTACACCTCGGATAATTAACATATCATCTGTTCTTCCGCGCGGCTTTGACATGCGAATAAGAGTTCTGCCGCATTCGCATTTTTCCGGCATGAGTGTTGCGATATCATGTGTGCGGTAACGGATAAGTGGAAGAGCTTCTTTTGAAATACAGGTAAATACAAGTTCACCCTGTTCGCCGTACGGCAAAACCTCATCTGTTTCCGGGTCGATAATTTCCGGAATGAAGAAGTCTTCGTTGATATGAAGTCCGCACTTAGCGTCACATTCAAATGATACACCCGGACCCATAATCTCTGACAGTCCGTAAATATCGTGAGCCTTTATTCCGAGTCTGCGCTCAATTTCGTCACGCATTTCTTCGGTCCACGGCTCGGCGCCAAAAACGCCTGCTTTTAACTTGATGGTATCCATATCGATGCCCATTTCTTCCATTGTTTCAGCAAGGAAAAGAGCATAAGACGGGGTGCAACATAAAACTGTCGAACCGAAGTCCTGCATGATTGTAATCTGTCTTTTAGTATTGCCTACGGACACCGGAACGGTAACTGCACCGAGCTTCTGTGCTCCTCCGTGTGCACCTAATCCACCCGTGAACAGACCATAGCCATATGAAACGTGAACGACATCACTCTTGGTAGCTCCTGCAGCAACAAGAGTTCTTGCCATGATTTCATCCCAGCAATCAAGGTCATTCTGAGTATAACCGACAACTGTCTGCTTACCTGTTGTACCTGATGACGCGTGAATTCTTACAACGTCCTCCATCGGTGTTGCAAAAAGACCAAACGGATAGTTATCACGCAAGTCCTGCTTTATGGTAAACGGTAACTTTTTAAGGTCATTTATATCTTTGATATCCTCAGGTTTTACACCTGCAGCATCCATTTTTGCGCGATAAGGTGCAACATTTTCATATACACGCTTTATGCAATCGCGAAGACGCTCACTCTGAATTTTTTGCATTTCATCACGCGAAAGGGTTTCCATTTTTTCATTATAAAACATAAAAGCTTTCTCCTTATGCGTTTTTTCCAAGCTCAAACGCCTTTTTGTTAAGTTCTAAAAACTTTGCCGGCACATTTGCAAGAAGCGCATCCTGCCAGCACTTTTCTTCGCCACCGAGGATTTTTGCAGCAGCACCCATAAGTACAACGTTTGCCGCTTTAACATTTCCTGCAGAAAGCGCAAGCTTATCTGCATCAATTGCAACACTTTTAATCGGATATGCTGCGATTTTTGCATCAATATCGCTCGGATACTGAGCAACACCTGTAATAACAGGCATCGGAGAAATCTCCTGAGTTGAATAAACGATAGCACCGTTTGGCTTTAAATAGTGAATCCAACGTAATGCCTCGAGCTTTTCAAATGCAATGATTATATCAGCTTCACCGACAGGAATAATCGGAGATGCGATGCTCTCACCTGCGCGAACATAAGTTACAACCGAACCGCCGCGCTGACTCATACCGTGAACCTCAGAAACCTTAACGTCGAGGCCTTCGTTTAAATATAATGTGCCCAAAATGCGCGATGCAAGGAGCGAACCCTGACCGCCAACACCAACTATCAATACATTAACCATTACTCGTCACCTCTTTCAATGCAACCGAGGTTACACATTTCCTTACATAAGCCACAGCCAACGCAAATTGATGAATCAATCTGTGCCTTGCCGTTCTGCATACTGATTGCCGGGCAACCGATCTTCATGCACATCTTACAGCCAACACATTTGTCGCGATTAACAACAAGCGGACTGCCATGCTTAACACTCTTTAAGAGTGCACATGGACGGCGTGCTATGATAACTGATGGCTCCGGAGCATCAAGCTCGGTCTTAAGTGCTTTCTCACAAGCCTTGACATCATACGGGTCAACAACGGTAACGCGTGAAACACCTGCTGCGCGGCACATAGCTTCAAGGTCGAGCATTGGAGCTGGTCTTCCCTTAAGAGTAAGGCCTGTTGCCGGATTCTGCTGATGTCCTGTCATACCAGTAATTGAGTTATCTAAAATAATGACGGTTGACGGGCTCTGGTTATAAACAATATTTATAAGACCTGTAATACCTGAGTGGATAAAGGTCGAGTCGCCAATAACTGCAACGCTCTTCTTTGCAAATTCAGGATTGTTTACCATATTCATACCATGGAGACCTGAAATTGAAGCGCCCATACAAAGCGTTGTATCAACAGCTTCAAGCGGTGGCTGAGCGCCGAGTGTATAGCATCCGATATCGCCCGAAACAACAAGCTTCAACTTGTTGAGCACATAGAAAAGACCTCTGTGCGGGCAACCCGGGCAAAGTACCGGAGGACGAACCGGTGCGTCTTCTTTATTTTCTGCCGGAAGTGCGGTGCCAAGAATTTTATTTCTGAGCATTTCCGGTGTGTACTCGCCCATTTTTGAAAAGATGCGCTTTCCTACAACACGGATGCCGTGTTTTCTGCAATGTGTTTCAAAAATATCATCTAATTCTTCAACAACGTATAGTTTTTCAACCTTTGCTGCAAACTTACGGATTAAATCAACCGGAAGCGGATAAACCATACCGAGCTTTAAGTATGAAGCATTGTCGCCAAACGCTTCCTTTGCATACTGGTATGCAATGCCAGATGCGATAATACCGATTTTTGTTCCGCCCATTTCAATACGGTTAATTTCAATATTTTCCGCAAGTTTGCGAAGCTTAAGCTCGCGTTCTTCAACAAAAACGTGGCGAGCCTTTGCCTTCGCCGGCATCATAACATATTTTGCAATATCCTTAATATACGGCTTAACTTTGACTTCTTCGCGTGACTCGAGTGTTACCGTACTCTGTGAATGAGCAACGCGTGTGGACAGACGCAAAAATACCGGGGTGTCATACTGCTCTGAGAGCTCGTATGCCAATTTTGTGAAGTCCTTACATTCCTGAGAATCAGACGGCTCAAGCATCGGCATCTTTGATGCACGTGCATAATGACGTGAATCCTGCTCATTCTGTGACGAGTGCATACCCATATCATCTGCAACTGCGATTACAGCACCGCCATTGACACCGGTATAGCTCGCAGTGAAAAGCGGATCTGCCGCAACGTTTAAGCCAACGTGTTTCATTGCTGCAAAGCTGCGTCCGCCACCGATCGATGCTCCCATTGCCGCCTCAACTGCGACCTTTTCATTCGGAGCCCACTCTGCATAAAACTCTTCATACTGAGCTGCATGCTCTGTTATTTCAGTTGACGGCGTGCCCGGGTAGCTGGATACAAAGTGGCATCCCGCTTCATAAAGACCGCGCGCAACCGCCGCATTACCAATCATCATTTTCTTCTTCATCTTTTACCCTCCTATGACTTATCGCGTAAGTCGATAACGCGCTTTGCTTTACCCTGAAAACGCTCAACAGTATTCGGTGAAACGAGCTTGATTTTAGCATCAATTCCGAGCACTGTGCGAAGTTTTGCACGAATTTCATTTCTGAGCGCGTCAAGCTCCTGGAATCTCTCAAGTAATTTCTCGTCAATAAGCTCCACAATAACCGTGAGTGAATCTGAGAAGTTTTCGCGGCGAACTTCAAGCTGATAGTGCGGACTTATGTGGTCAATATTCATAAGCACGCCTTCAATCTGAGACGGGAATACATTAACTCCTTTGATAATGAGCATATCGTCGCTTCTGCCACGCACCTTATCCATACGCACGTGGGTTCTGCCACACTCACATTTTTCGTAGTTTAACTTTGTGATATCACCCGTGCGGTAACGGATAACCGGAAGCGCCTCTTTGGTAAGCGATGTTACAACGAGCTCGCCCTCTTCACCTTCCGGAAGCACCTCACCTGTCTTCGGGTCGATAATCTCGGGGATGAAGTGGTCTTCTGCAATGTGCAACCCACAACGGAATTTGCATTCGCCCGAAACGCCCGGACCAATAAGTTCGCTCATACCGTAGTTATCTGTTGCCACGATACCGAAGTTGCGTTCGATCTGCTCGCGCATACCCGCAGAGCAACCCTCTGCACCAAAAAGGCCGATTTTAAGTTTAAGCTTATCAACTATGCCCTTCTCACGAGCTGCTTCGCTTAAGTAGAGAGCATAAGTTGGTGTTGCAACAAGAACTGTTGCGCCAAAGTCCTGAAGCAACATAAGCTGTTTTTCTGTATTTCCACTAGACATTGGAACTACTGTTGCACCAATTTTTTCAATTGCATAATGCAGGCCGAATGCACCTGTGAAAAGACCGTAGCCAAATGCAACGTGAACAACATCTTCACTTGTAACTCCTGCTGCTACAGCAACACGAGAAACAAGATCTGACCACATATCAATATCATTTTTCGTGTAGCCTACAACTGTCGGCTTACCTGTTGTACCTGATGATGCGTGCACACGCACGATGTCTTTCATCGGTACCGCATACATGCCAAACGGATAGTTATCGCGAAAATCTGCCTTATATGTAAACGGTAATTTGCTTAAATCGTCAAGCGACTTGATATCATCTGCAGTCAAACCTGCATCTTTGAATTTCTGCTGATAAAGCGGAACATTCAGCGCACGTTTAACGGAATTTTGCAGTCGTTCAAGCTGAAGCTTTTCTAGCTTCTCTCTCGGCATAGTTTCAATTTCTTTCTGAAAAAACATCTTAAAATCTACCTTTCTGCAAGTTCTACTTTAAATGCCTTTAAAGGCCTTTTCAATATGTGCATCGTCCGGTTTCTTTGTGAATAAACTAACTACCGGTACGGTAATAACTGACACTATCATTGCAATCACACCAAAAAGCGGTGAGTTTGCAGTAGCTGATGAAAATCCACTCGTAATTGTTGTTATAATAACAAGCAAAAGAATTGTGCCAAGGCCTGCGATCATACCTGCCCAGGCGCCTGCTTTTGTTGTCTTCTTCGAGTATAGTCCCCAGATGTACGGACCAATGAAACAACCGGAAACTGCGCCCCAGCTAAATGACATAAGCGCAATGATAAATGAAACCTTACCGATTGCAAATAAAAACGACAGAATTACAAAGACAAAGCACAAGCTTCTCATAATAATCATTTGCTTTTTCTTATCAATATCGGGTTTTACCTGCTGAAGTAAATCAACTGAAATAGCTGAGCTTGAAGCGAGCACAACTGATGAAAGCGTTGACATTGATGCGCTTAATACGAGTAATAAAATTACGCTTAAAACAATATTTCCAAACACTCCGTTTGAAAGAGCCGAAACAAGCATATCCGGAACGATTTTGTCATATCCTTCGGCAGGTAAAGTATTATTTAAATACAAGCGGCCAAAAACGCCCGAGAAATATGCGCCACAACCAATAATTGCCGCAAAAAGTGTTGAAATAACGGTTGCCTTACGGATTGCACCGTCATTTTTAATTGCATAGAATTTATGCACCATCTGTGGAAGTCCCCACGTACCAAAGCTTGTTAAGAGAACTGTTGACAGCAGTGTCAGCCAATTTGCACCGCCAAAGAAATTAGTTAAATTAACATCAATTGATTTAATTTTTGCAAGCCCTTCTGCAACGCCGCCTACTGCCGGATTTGTTACAATACAAATTACCATTACAACAACACCGAAGAGCATTATGATACCCTGCACAAAGTCGGTAATTGCAGTTGCGACGTATCCGCCGAGAACCAAATAAAATGCAGAAAGCGCTGCTATAATAAACATACAAAGTTCAACGGGAACACCCGGGAAAATTGAATTAAATAAATATCCGAGACCCATATAAACCGATGCGGCATATGGGAGCAGGAATATGAAAATAACAATCGCTGCGAAAATTTTAATTTTTGGTGACTGGAAACGTGCTGAGAAAAATTCCGGCATAGTTGATGCTGAGAGCGAATGGGTCATTGTACGAGTGCGACGAGCGAGTAATTTCCACGCGAGAGCACTACCCAAAAGTGCGTTACCTATACCTACCCAGACTCCGCCAAGACCTATCTGCCATCCCGTTTTTCCCGCATATCCGATAAAGATTACCGCAGAAAAATATGATGTTCCGTATGCAAAAGCTGACATCCACGCGCCGATATTTCTACCGCCGAGCAAAAAGCTTTGCATTGTATTTGCTTTCCTATAGCTTGTGATGCCCACAAACACCATAAGGCAAGCAAATAAAATTAGTGCTACAAGTGCTATTGTCTGTGTCATAAGTACTACCATCCTTCCATAATTTTTTGCTTTGACACCGTTCTACACTGCCGGAAAATTCCGACAAACTACATAATGGGAAACACTAACCCCATTCTTTATATTTTATACAATTTTTGCGCTGTTGTAAAGGTTTTTTGACAAAAAAAGCAGGTCTGCAGAATTTTTTCTGCAGACCTGTTATATTATTTAAAATTTATGCTTACTTGTCGCCCTTGTACATATCCTGGAGCTTAACATAATGAGCATATTTGTCCTTAGCAGCAGCTTCTGCCTTTGCAAAGAGCTCTTCTGCTCTCTCCGGGAACTGCTGAGCAAGACGAGCGTAACGAGTCTCACTCTTGATGAAGTCAACATAGTTTCCTGTCGGCTCCTTAGAGTCGAGTGAGAAGCCATCCTTGCCTTCAGCAACGAGAGCCGGGTTGTATCTGAACATCTGCCAGTAACCAGCCTCAACAGCCTTCTTCATCTCAGCCTGGCAGTTAACCATACCGCCCTTGATACCGTGCATTTCACACGGAGCGTAGCCGATGATGAGTGACGGACCCGGATATGCCTCAGCCTCTGCAAGAGCCTTGAGAGTCTGGTTCATATCTGAACCCATAGCGATCTGAGCAACATAAACGTAGCCGTAAGACATTGCGATGTCAGCAAGGCTCTTCTTGTTAATAGCCTTACCTGCTGCTGCAAACTGAGCAACCTGACCGATATTAGATGACTTAGATGCCTGACCACCTGTATTTGAGTAAACCTCAGTATCAAATACCATAACGTTTACATCCTCGCCAGATGCGAGAACATGGTCAAGACCGCCAAATCCGATATCGTAAGCCCAACCGTCACCACCGAAGATCCATAGAGACTTCTTGGAGAGGTAATCCTTCTCAGCGAGGATTGCAGCGCACTTATCGCACTTGTCTGCAACCTTCTCAAGCTCTGCAGCGAGTGCCTTGGTAGCCGGAGTATTAGCTTCGCCATTGTGCTTAGTATCAAGATAGTTCTGAGCTGCTGCCTTGAGGTCAGCATTTGCCCTGTCAGAAGCTACGATATCCTCAACTGAGGCGATTAAGCGCACACGGATTGTCTTCTGACCGAGGTACATACCGAGGCCGTGCTCAGCATTGTCCTCGAAG
>JAZNOR010000008.1:0-2819 GCA_045589235.1 Eubacteriales bacterium
CCTTCGATATTTTCTGTAGCCAGAATCGGGTCGCCTGCGGCAACACGGCCCAGAATCGGAATTGCGGGGTAGGATTTAACATTTCCTTCAGGTGAAAGGATTTTAAGACCGCGATTCATACCGCCGCTACGCTCAATGTATCCTTTTTTCTGCAATGCCTGAAGATGCATATGAACAGAAGCGGGTGAAGTTAGACCAACGCCATGGCCAATATCGCGAACCGCGGGTGGGAAACCGTTTTCTTTAATATAATTACTGATAAAATCAAAAATCTCACGTTGTTTGTCGGTTAATTCACGCATAGTAAAACCTCCTATCGTTATAATAAGAGTTTAACACATATAAAACAAAAGTTCAAGCTTTTCTTTGGTAAATTTCAGAAACTTCTTTTGTTTCATTGCCATCTTCATCGCGAATGAACAGTGTCGGCAGGACTTTCAAACCTTCACCACCGCATTTTCTCGCCTCCAAAAGAACAAGCGACGGCTCGGTTTTTGCATTGTTCTGAACAAGGCGCATACGTTTGGGTGCGAGATTATATTTATAAAGTGAAGACATAAGTGCGCCGAGACGCTCGGGGCGATATACAATTGAAAAACTGCCTTGATATTTTAAAAGATAGGCTGCGGCGCGGCAGATATCATCTATTGTGCTGTCGATTTCCATACGCGCGGCGAGCAAATTAGGGTTTTCGGTATGAAGGCCGCCGTCACGTTTCAAATAAGGCGGATTTGAAACGACAACATCAAAGCTCTCGGGCTTTAAATATTCTTCGATTTTAACTATATCACCGTGTATTACCTGCATACGGTCGGATAAATTATTGAGCAGAACATTTTCTTTAGCGAGAGCATATGAGCCGGGTAGAATTTCGATTCCCGTAACCGAAATATTTTTGTGCCGTGCGCATAGGAGAATTGATATTGCGCCGTTTCCGCAACCCAAATCGCAGATTTTATCGTTTTTATGAACTTTCGCAAAGTGAGATAGCAGCATAGAATCTGTTCCGAGCTTTAAAAATTCGTTGCTTTGCTTTAATTTAAAACCCGATATGCCGAGTTCGTCAATCATAAAAATTCACCTCCGAGAAAATGAAGTTTTATAGCATTATATACTATTGAAATGTTTTTTGCAAGGAGATATAATTATAAAATAACAAAGCCGAAATAATCCATTGACAAAAAATAACCGGATGATATAATTTTTAAAAAGGGAGGAATATTTATGAAAGCTGAAATAATTGTTAATAAAAATTACGTAATTGATGAAATTGACAAGCGAATTTACGGTGCATTCGTTGAGCATATGGGCAGAAGTGTATATGGTGGAATTTACGACCCGGAGCACGAAAGTGCCGATGATATGGGCTTTCGAAGCGATGTACTTGAGCTTGTAAAGAAAATAGATGTACCGATAGTAAGATACCCGGGCGGAAATTTCGTTTCGGGATATCGCTGGGAGGACGGCGTTGGTGATAAGTCAAAACGCCCGACTAAAATGGAATGCGCCTGGAAATCGATTGAAACAAACCAGGTGGGAACGGATGAATTCTGTGAATGGGCAAAACGCGCAAATAGTGAGGTTATGATGGCGGTTAATCTTGGCACCCGTGGTGCCGAGGATGCGCGAAATCTTCTTGAATACTGCAATATTGATTTAGACACGCAGTATGCAAATATGCGTCGTGAAAACGGGCACGAAAAACCGCATAAAATTAAAACCTGGTGTTTAGGTAATGAAATGGACGGCTTCTGGCAGATAGGCTCAAAGACACCGGATGAATATGGTAAATTAGCTTATGATACAGCGAAGCTTATGAAATTTACAGATCCTGATATTGAGCTTGTAGCTTGTGGCAGCTCAAACTATGACGTTGCAACATTCGGCGAGTGGGAAATGCGCACTTTAGAGCATACATACAACGAAATTGAATACTTATCCCTTCATCAGTATTACGGCAACAACTCAAGAAATGCGGCGCATTATCTTGGCAAATCCGTTCATATGGATAAGTTTATTAAGAGTGTTGTTGCAATTTGCGACGCGATTAATGCTAAAAAGCACAATGAGAGAAGACATTCGGGTAAAAAGATTATGCTTTCATTTGACGAGTGGAATGTTATGTCAAACGAGCCGGGGCAGAAGAAAATCGAAAAGTGGGTGCTTGAGCAGGAGCAACCATATGCCGAAAATCCATATAAGTTTGAAGATGCGCTTCTTGTTGGTTGTATGCTTATGACTTTGCAGAAAAACTGTGACCGAGTAAAAATTGCATGTATGGCACAGCTTGTAAACCTGCTCGCGCCAATAATGGCTCCGAAGAATGGCAAAGCTTGGGTGCAGACGATTTTCTATCCATATATGTATGCTTCAAATTATGGCAGAGGCAAAACAATGAACACAATTTTAAACTGCCCTGCTTATGAGGCTGAATACGCAAAAGAAGTTCCATACGTTGAACATTCTGTTATCTGGAACGAAGAAAAGCGCGAACTTGTTGTATTTGCAGTAAACCGCAATCTTGAAGAGGATATGGAGCTTGACGTAACATTTGAAAACTTCGGGGAACTGAAGCTTTCAGAGCACATTGAACTTTATTCCGACGATTTGGAAACCGTGAACACAGAAGATTGTGAGAGAGTATCTCCTGCAAATGTGGAAATAGCGGATAAAATTAAACTTAAAAAACATTCCTGGAATATGCTCGTTTATAAATACTAAAAAAGAAACCGCACCGTGAAAACGGTGCTGTTTTTATGCTTAATAACCGATTATTCCGGCTTAATAGCCTCGACAGGGCAAGCGCCTGCGCAAGAACC
>JAZNOR010000009.1:0-4904 GCA_045589235.1 Eubacteriales bacterium
ATCCAAAATTCAACTTTTCAGGGTGAAAAACAGTTTTGAAAATCAGATTTTTTGTTAAGAGAAAGAACAAAAATGCCGTAATACTGGCGTATTGCGGCATTTTTTGATGCACTATTTACGAAAAATATGGCTTCAAAACCATTGCTTCCTTATCTGGTTGTGGCTTTGTATTACCGTGTTTTTTTATAAATTTATTTTGCCCCAAAAACCGAGAAGCATAATAATTCCAACAAGAAGAGGTGCTATATATTGCACGAAAAGTGACCACAGCTTGCTTAAACGAAATTTAAATTTACCGCTTTGCTCAATTTCATTTACGGCATTTTTAATGCCCCATACGTGACCTACAAAAAGGCAGAAGCCAATGCTTCCAAGCGGAATTAAAAGATAATCGCAAACTCTCTCGAAAACATCGCTTAAAATCGGGTAAGTAAGCCCATCGCGCACGGTGTACCAGAAGCCATGAAGATTAAAAGCTCCCTTTGAAAGTGAATATAAAATACCGCAAGCTGTCATTAAAACTGCAGAAATTACCGTTGCTTTAACGCGTGAAATTTTAAAATGCTCAGTTGCATAGGCAACAACTGCCTCAAGAAGTGAAATCGAGCTTGTCAGCGCAGCAAAAGCAAGTAAAACATAAAAAGTTGCGCCAAAAAAGTTGGAAGCCGGCATACTGGCGAAAACAGAGGGCAGAGCCGTGAAAGCAAAGCTTCCACCTTGCGAGAGCGGCACATTGGCAGAAAACACCGAAGGAATCATAATGAATGCCGCGAGTAGTGCAACGATTGTATCGAGCAGACAAATAACCCCTACATTTTTTACCAGATTTTCATTTTTAGATAAATATGATGCATAGGTGCAAGTTGTACCAAGTCCAATTGAAAGCGAAAACAAAGCCTGGCCTAAAGCTGATAGTAAAATTTCAGGCGTTATTTTGGAAAAATCAAAGGTGAAAAGAAAAGATAAACCGCGTCCTGCATCGGGAAGTGTAAGCGTGCAGATGAGTAAAATTGCAAGCAAAACAAAAAGTGTGGGCATAAGGAGCCTGTTTGCCTTTTCAATACCACCGGATATACCTCGAATTACGATTAAAACATTGAGAAACATAAAAATAATCTGAAATATTATCGGAGCAATTGGACTTTCAATAAAATTAAAGTAATAAGAAACCGCATCTCCGCGGAAATTGGCACCACTCAAGTAAACGGTTACATATTTAAGAACCCAGCCTCCGACTACACAGTAGTAGGATAAAACAATAAAAGCTGCAATAATACCGATAAAGCCTACGGATTTCCATTTTGGATTTATCGTCGAAAAAGCTGCAACTGCGTTTTTTTGAGTGTGACGGCCGAGCGACATTTCAGTGAGCATAAGAGATGCGCCGAATGTGAAAACCATAGCGAAATATATGAGTATGAAAGCACCGCCACCGCCGGATGCAACTTTAGCGGGAAACTTCCAAATGTTACCGAGTCCTATTGCGCTGCCGGCAGTTGCCATGATAAAGCCAAGATTAGATGACCAGGTACCGCGGTTTGAGCTCATAATGTTGCTCACCTCCGCGGATAGTATTAACAAAATTTACTTTAAATATGCCTTTGAGAGAGAAATATATTCATCACTGTTGTGCGCATTTGCGGAAATTTCGTCATCTGTAAGCTCACGCTTTATTTTGGCAGGTGAGCCTAAAACGAGGGAATTGTCGGGAATAACTGTTCTGCCTGTAACAAGCGCGCCTGCGCCGATTATGCAGTTTTTGCCGATAGAGGCGCCGTCTAAAACTATTGCGCCCATACCGATAAGCGTGTTATCGCCAATTTCGCACCCGTGCAAAATTGCATTGTGCCCAACAGTTACCCCGTTGCCAACAATTGTACTTGAATGAATACACGCGTTGTCCTGAACATTTGAGCCTTCGCCGATTACAATCTTGCCTTCGTCGCCGCGAAGTGTTGCACTAAACCATATGCTTGAGTTTTTGCCCAAAGTTACATCGCCGATAACTGCGGCGTTTTCGGAAATGTAAACACCTTGGGAAATTTCAGGTGTCTTGTCTTTATAATTTAAAATCATAGCACATTAACCTTTCGTATTTATTCATTTGGCCTTCTAAAACAAAGATAAATCTGTTTTCCGATAACGACAAGAATTGGAGTAAAAAGACCGAATACACCAAAAAACTTTAAACCAACGTATACCGAAAAAAGAGTTATAAGCGGGTTCAGACCAATCTGACTGCCTACGATTTTCGGTTCAATTATATTTCTGATAATAACAATTACACCATACAGCACAGCAAGTCCGATTGCAAGCGGAAAGTTGCCTAGAATAAGCTCAATCAAAGCCCACGGAATAAGAATAGTACCCACGCCGAATACGGGCAGAACATCAATAAGTGATATGAAAAATGCAAGTACTAAAACATAGTCAAGGCGCAAAATTGCAAAACCAATTGTAAGCTCAATAAAAGTAACGCACCAAACGATTCCGAGTGCGCGAATATACAAAAACAGCGTTTTAATGCTTTGAATTCGTACTTTGCTGTACATTTCCGTCCATTTTTTTGGCAGATTGTTCATTGCCGTCTTGCGAAGATTAGGGTAGTCGGAGCTTAAAAAGTATGTCGCCGCAAGAACTGCGATAATAAAAAGAAGTATTGAAGGAACGCTGCCGAGTGCCGATGCTGCAACACTGCCGAGGGAAGTAAGTGCGCTTCTTGCAAGTGATACCGCTTCATTTACAAGTTTCCCAAAAGATGTGGCAACAAGGTTCTGAAGCCCATCGGGTAGTGCATCTATAATGTTAATTGACATATTATTGATAAAATCACTGGCCTCGGAAATTAGAATTTTAGCATCAGGCAGAGATTTTAGAAAATCTGAGATTTCACGAAACAGCGCATAGAAAAGATAATAAACACCTGTTCCGACGCCGCCAAAAGCAATAACAGTCCAAAGTGCGCTTGAAAGTGCGCGCGGAAAGCGGAGCTTTGTCGTGCAAAAATCTACGGGGACTT
This sequence comes from Eubacteriales bacterium, assembly GCA_045589235.1. Classification (GTDB taxonomy): domain Bacteria; phylum Bacillota; class Clostridia; order Oscillospirales; family JAAYXM01; genus RGIG7332. The sequence continues at coordinate 3,020 of JAZNOR010000009.1, forward strand.
CAATAAGCTTTGCAAGCAGAAAAGCTATTATAAACGGTGCGAGCACAGGAAGTGCGTAGTTAAATGAAAACCAAAGCCCTAGGGATGCGAGAATTGTATACATTATAATAATAAAGAAACGCAAATGACGGTTTTGAGGCAAAATACTCACTCCTTGTATCTTTCTGATATTATTGTAGATAAATACTTTGTCAAAGTCAAGTAAAAAGCAATAAGGAACATATTAAAAAAATGTAAAATTTAAGCAAACTGACAGTTGCAAAATGAAAACAGATGTGTTATTATAGTATCCATAGCACAAAGACAAATGCATTTCTGTGAGGGATAATTTATGGATACCGGAGAGAAATACTATATTGTAAAAGCAACGGCTTTGCCTGATATTTTCCCGAAGGTTTGCGAAGTTACACGCCTGATGGAAAGCGGCAGGGCAAAAACTGTTGGAGAAGCGGTTCGTGCAGTCGGCATAAGTCGCTCGGCATATTATAAATATAAGGATGTTGTTCGTCCGTTTAATGAAATGGCGGGCGGGAAGATAATAACCTTCCACATTATGCTGGAGGACATTACAGGAGTGCTCTCGGGAGTCCTTCATGTTTTTGCGGAGACGGGAGCTAACATTCTTACAATAAATCAATCAATTCCGATTAACGGACGCGCGTCATTAACAATTTCGGCGGAAACGGCAGAAATGACCGTTGTACTTGAGGAATTTGTAAAACAAATAGAAAAGCTAAAGGGAATATGCAGCATTGAGCTGATATCCGGAGAGTAGGAGGACAATATGATTAAAATTGCAGTTCTTGGCTACGGTACGGTTGGTGCCGGAGTGGTAGATATTATTTACGATAATGCAAGTGTCGTTTCAAGAAATGCGAAAGAGGAGCTTGATGTTAAGTATATTTTAGATATCCGCGATTATCCGGAGTCTAAATATGCAGACAAGGTCATCCATGATTTTGAAATTATTGAAAATGACCCGGAAGTAAAAATTGTTGTTGAAACAATCGGTGGAACAAAACCTGCGTATGACTTCACAAAGCGTGCACTTATGGCAGGTAAGAGTGTTGTTACATCAAATAAGGAGCTTGTTGCAACACATGGCTCAGAGCTTTTGAAAATTGCTCGTGAGCGCGGTATCAACTATCTGTTTGAAGCATCTGTCGGTGGCGGTATTCCGGTAATTCGCCCTATGATGCAGTGCTTAACCGCAAACAGAATTGATGAAATTTGCGGAATATTAAACGGAACAACAAACTATATTTTAAATAGAATGATAAATGCAGGCCTTTCATTTGAAAAAGCACTCAAAGAAGCACAGGAGCTCGGTTATGCAGAGCGCGACCCGTCAGCTGATATTGAAGGTCACGATGCTTGTCGCAAGATTTGCATTCTTTCATCTCTTGCACTTGGAGTAAGTGTAGCACCGGATGCAGTAAAGTGCGAAGGTATTACAAAGATAACTCTTGACGATGTAGCTTATGCAGAGTCCGGCGATATGGTAATTAAGCTTTTAGGTCGTTTTAAACGCGCAGGGGAAGAGAACTTTGTGTTTGTAGCCCCGCATCTTGTATCAAAATCTTCACCGCTTGCTTGCGTAAATGGAGTTAACAACAGCGTTCTCATTTCAGGAAATGAAGTTGGCGAGGTAATGTTCTACGGTCCGGGTGCGGGCAAGTATCCAACCGCATCGGCAGTAGTGGCAGACGTTATTGATATTGCAAATCACATTGACAAGTCAGAATACTTAACATGGTCTGCAACTGACACAAACCTCGTTGCAGATGAAGAAAAATTCTCATCAAAATATTATATCCGCATAATGGGCGATAATTCGCGCAGTGTAGCGACTGCAACGTTTAATAATGTAGAGTTTTTAAGTGCA
>JAZNOR010000010.1:0-3653 GCA_045589235.1 Eubacteriales bacterium
AAATGAAGGGAGAAGTTATTGTTATAACTTCTCCCTTTTTTCATAAAATGTTCATATATAAGTCAAACTTTTATAACAACTTTGGTTTATACTATTATTGAAAGGATGGGTTTATTATGGATAATAATTATAATAATAACTGGCATAATGATGATTATACAGTCCCACAGTATACAAAACCGGTTAAAGTCAAAAAAGAAAATAAAAATAAAGGCATTGCCTGGGCGTTGGTTGCAAGTATAATAATTTCAGGCGGCGTCGGATTTGGCGGCGGGCTGCTTGCAAATTATTTCGGTAATCGCAATGCGGTAATCGAAGAGGTTGTTCGCGAAAATGCAAATGTGACAATAGAACAGCTTGCGGCGGCAGACAGCAGTGCGTTCAATGCAGCTGCAGTTGCGGCAGTTGGAATGGATAGTGTTGTTGAAATTACTACCGAAACAATGTCTCGTAATAACTTAATTATGGGTCAGTATGTAACAACGGGTGCAGGCAGCGGTGTAATTATAAGTGAGGACGGTTACATCGTAACTAATAACCACGTTATAAACGGTGCAAGTAAAATTACAGTACGTACACGTGATGGCAAGGAATTTCCGGCAAGTATTGTTGGATTTGATGAACGCACAGACCTCGCGGTAATCAAGGTTGAAACAAATGGCCTTCGTGCAGCAGAATACAGCTCATCAAGCAGTCTTGTTGTCGGTCAGCGAGTTCTCGCTATAGGAAATCCGCTCGGCGAGCTTGGTGGCACGGTAACAGAGGGAATTATCAGTGCGCTCGACCGCGAAGTTCAGATTGAAGGTCAGAGTATGACGCTTTTGCAGACAGATGCATCTGTTAATCCGGGAAACTCAGGCGGTGGATTATTTGACGGTAGCGGAAAGCTTGTGGGTATTGTTAATGCAAAATCATCTGGTAGCGGTATCGAGGGCTTAGGCTTTGCAATTCCGATTGATACAGCGCGCGAAGTTATTGATGAGCTTATAAACAATGGCTACGTAAGTGGCAGAGCAGAAGCCGGAATCCAGGTAACATATGTCGATGAGCAAACTGCGTTCCTTTACAGAATGGGAGAAGGCGGGGTTTATATTTCTGCTGTAAACCGCGGTTCAGCGGCAGAAGAGGCAGGACTTCAGGCAGGAGATAGAATTATCTCAATTGACGGTAAGGAAATTAAAGAAACCAAGCAGGCGGTGGATGTTATTCAAAGTCATAAGGCAGGCGAGACAGTTGAGTTTAAAATTGCCCGTAAAAATGAAAAAATGACGGTTAAAGTTGTGCTCGGCGAAATGAAGCCGACCTTCCCACCACTTTCATAAAACTAAAAGTGCAAGATTTTCTTGCACTTTTTTTGTGTTTATAGTTGTTAATTTACGCGAAATTTGTTATAATATTATAAATAAACTTATGAGGTAGAATATGAAATTTACAGAGTGGAAGGTTAACGCGCCAAGCGATGCAGAGGCGACGCTGCTTGCGAAAAAATTTAATATTTCTCTCCTTGCGGCAAAGCTTTTGGTATCACGAGGAATTTCTGATGTTGAAAGCTTCTTAAACTGCGGTTTGTGCGCGCTGCACGACCCGTTTATGCTTCCTGACATGGAGGCGGCGACGCTTAGAATTCTTCGTGCAATTGACGAACAGGAGAAAATCTGCGTCTACGGTGACTACGATGTTGACGGAATTACTTCTACATACATTTTAAGCGACTACCTTAAATCACGTGGCGCGGATTGCACATATCATATTCCTGACCGCTTCGTCGAAGGCTATGGCGTTAATTTGGACGCGGTGGAGAAGCTTATTTCGGATGGCATAAGCCTTATCATAACGGTTGATACGGGTATTACCGCATACGATGCTGTTGAATATGCTAAGGAAAACTGCTGCGATTTTGTTATTACCGACCATCACGAATGCAGAGACACTTTGCCTGATGCAGTAGCTGTTGTTAATCCGCACAGATTGGATTCAAAATATCCGTTTAATACTATTGCAGGTGTTGGCGTTGCATTCAAGCTTATTTGCGCTCTTGAGGGCGAAGTTTGCCAAAAATATTTGCCGTATGCTTGCATTGGAACGGTTGCAGATGTTATGCCGATAATTGACGAAAACAGAATTATTGTAAGTCTCGGCATAAAAATGCTGGAAAACACTGAAAATTCAGCACTTCTTGCACTTATGGAAAAGGCAGGAATTGCGGATAAGAAAATAACAACAGACAGTATCGGCTTTGGAATCGCCCCGCGTATGAACGCGGCAGGGCGAATGGAAAGTGCTAAAAGCGTTGTTGATTTGTTAAACGAAGAAAGCAAGGAAAAGGCAGAGCTTGCAGCACAGGCACTCTGCGATTTGAATAAAAAACGTCAGGACGAGGAGCGCAGAATTTTCGAGGAAGCAGTAGGAATGCTCGGGGAATTCGATGAGAAGAAGAATAGTGCAATAGTGCTCTTTGGCGAGGGCTGGCATCACGGCGTTATAGGCATTGTTGCATCGCGCCTTTCTAACCGCTTTGATATTCCAGTTATTTTGTTAACTCGCGAAGGTGAGTTTGCAAAGGGCTCGGGCAGAAGTGTTTTTGGATTCAATTTATATGAGGCACTAAGCAGCACGAGCGATATATTAGAACAGTATGGCGGTCATGAAATGGCAGTCGGTTTAACGATAAAATGCGAAAACATTGATAAACTGTGTGAGCATATAAATAATTGCGCAAAGAAAGCTTTGTATACGGTTAGCCGCGAGGCTTGTGCCGACTTTGAAGTGCAGCCCGATGAACTCACTGTTTCTGAAATTGAGGGTATTGAAGTGCTCGCACCTTTCGGCGAGGCAAATCCTTCTGCAAATCTTGTTATGCGTGACGTTGCGGTAAATAAAATAACGCCAATCGGTAACGGCAAGCATTTGAAATTATCGCTTAATAAGGCTGGTTATGCATTGGATGCGGTTTATTTTTCCAATACGTTGGAGGATATTTCATTTAACGTGGGCGATATTATTGACGTTATGTTCCGCCCTGACGTCAACGATTTCCGCGGCAAAAATGTTCAGCTTATAATAATTGATGCGCGCCCGGTTGAAGAAAAGATAAATGCTATGCGCAAGGGATACCTTTCATATCGCAGAGTGTGCGAGCGAGTGGCTGAAACTCACGAATATTTAAACGCGCAGCCGTGCTATAATGAAATGGGAAGCATTTTCCGTGCGATTAAAAAACACTCTCAAATACAGTTGATAAAACTTTACGAGGCACTCGGAATTTCTTATGAGAAGATTTTCATATCCCTGGATGTTTTCGAAGAGTTGGGGCTTATTAAATATAAAACAAGTCCTTATAAAATAGATGTTGAAATTTTACCGGTTGAGGGTAAGGTTCAGCTTGAAGATTCAAAAATCTTGCGCGATATTGCGCTTAGTGGGTTGGTTATATGAGTATTGAAGCATATTACAGCAGAATATTGGAAAAATTACCTGCATCAACAAGCGATGCGGATAAAGATAAAATCCGCACAGCGATACAGGTTGCAGTTGATGCACACAACGGTCAGAAGCGCCGCGATGGCACGGATTATGTTACACATCCGGTTGCAGTTGCAGTTATTGCTGCAGAAATGGGGCTCGATACAGAGTCGATTGTTTCGGCACTTCTG
>JAZNOR010000011.1:0-31000 GCA_045589235.1 Eubacteriales bacterium
TGCACCCTGAAAAGATGAATTTTGGATGAAGTTCAAGTAAAAAATGACTCATAATCCTGATGGATATGAGTCATTTTTAATGCAGAAATTCGCCAAAAGACGCTTTTTCAGGGCAATACTTCCTTGTCTGGTTGTGGCTAAACCAACACCTTTTATTTTTAGTGATTTCCGCAGCAATGAGCACAGTCACCGGTACATCCTACGATTGGCTCAGGATCAATGCCCTGCTGCTTGTAATAATCGGCAATTGCTGCCTTAATTGCTTCTTCTGCAAGCACTGAACAGTGGAGCTTTGCAGGCGGAAGACCATCGAGCGCTTCAGTTACCGCTTTATTAGTAAGCTTTAAAGCTTCCTCGATTGTTTTGCCCTTAATCATTTCTGTTGCCATACTTGAGGTTGCAACAGCTGCACCGCAACCGAAGGTTTTAAAAGAAACGTCTGTTATAACATCGTTTTCAATCTTCAAGTAAATTTTCATTATATCTCCGCATTTGGAGTTACCTACCGTACCAACGGCAGACGGATTTTCCATATCTCCCACATTTCTCGGATTTGAGAAGTGGTCCATAACCTTTTCGCTATACATATTTATCTCCTTTCGCTTAGTGCCATGCCGGTTTGCCGTTTTCCCATACAGGGGACATTGCACGAAGCTTTTCTACTACTTTATAAAGTGCCGCGATAATGGCATCAATTTCTTCGTCTGTATTGTCTTCAGCGATTGAAATTCTGAGTGATCCGTGCGCAATATGATGCGGAAGACCGATGGAAAGTAAAACGTGTGACGGATCTAACGACCCCGATGAGCACGCAGAGCCTGAGCTTGCGCAAACGCCCTCGTTATACATATTGAGAAGTAAGCTCTCGCCCTCAATTCCCTCAACGCAAATGCTTGCAATGCCCGGATGACGAATTGTCGGATGGCCTGTAAGTATTGTATACGGCATTTTTAATGCCGCCTCAATAATTTTATCACGCATTTTTGAAACCTTTGCGATATTTTTCTCCATTTCATTCTTTGCAATTTCAGCTGCAACGCCGAGACCTACGATATACGGAACATTTTCGGTACCCGAACGCTTCTTTCTCTCGTGGCCGCCACCGTGAATGAGACTGTCGATATTAACACCTTTCTTCATATACATAACGCCGATTCCCTTAGGTGCGCCAAGCTTATGACCTGAAAGTGCAAGCATATCTATATTCATCTTTTTAACGTCTATCGGAATATGTCCTGCCGCCTGAACCGCATCGGTGTGGAATAAAATTCCCTTTTCTCTTGCGATTTTACCAATCTCTTCAATCGGCTGGATTGTTCCGATTTCGTTATTTGCAAACATAACTGAAATTAAAATCGTATCCTCGCGGATAGCCGCTTTTAATTCATCTAAACTAATCATACCAAACTCGTCAACGCCGAGATAAGTAACTTCAAAGCCTTTTTTCTCAAGGTATTCGCAGGAATGAAGCACCGCATGATGCTCAATTTTTGTTGTGATTATATGGCGACCCTTGTCCTGCATTTTAAAGGCAGTTCCTTTAATTGCCCAGTTGTCAGACTCTGTTCCGCAGCCGGTGAAATAAATTTCATTAATGTCTGCACCAAGTAAATCTGCAACCTGAGCTCTCGCTTTTTCTATCGCATTTTTAGAATTATAAGCAAATGCATAAAGACTCGACGGATTGCCATATTCATTTGTAAAATACGGAAGCATCGCCTCTAAAACCTGCGGTTTAACCTGAGTAGTTGCCGCGTGGTCTGCATAAATCATTTTTGCCATTTATATTTCTCCTTAAAAAATGTCCATATAATAATATACTACCTTTTTTATGTTAGTTCAAGGGGTTTTACTGATATTTTTTACTTTCTGCAACGGCAAGAAGGTCACAACGATTGTTATAAGGATTACTGTCGTGCCCTTTTACCCAAATAAATTCAACCTCATGCGTTTCGCAAAGATCTAATAATTGCTGCCACAAATCGGGATTCAACGCAGGGCCGCCCTTTCTCTTCCATCCCTTTTCGCGCCAGGAACTCGCCCAGCCCTTAACCATTGCATCAACCACATATTTACTATCACTATAAAGGGAAACTTTACAAGGCTCTTTAAGTAATTTAAGCGCAGAAATTACAGCTGTTAGCTCCATTCTGTTGTTTGTTGTTTCAGGTTCTCCGCCGGAAATTTCTTTTTCTACGCCTTTATATTGCAAAATTGCGCCCCATCCGCCCGGACCTGGATTTCCTGAACATGCGCCGTCGGTATATATTATAACTTCTTTTTTATTTCCCATACAAAAACCTCAATGTTCTATGTGGAACAATTTTATAACCGCCGAAAAATCCGGCGGTTATTTGTTTATTCTGACGCCTCGGTTTCCTCTTCTTCAGCTTTTTCCGTTGTTGCAACAGAAATTACGCGCACGCCTTCTGCAAGGCGCATTAAGATTACACCCTGCGTTACACGTCCATAAGTGCTGATTCCGTCAGCCGCCATACGAATAATAATTCCGTCATCTGAAATCATCATAATATCAACGCTGTCATCAACAAGCTGGACACCTGCAACTTTACCTGTCTTTTCGGTAATCTTATAGTTTAAGATGCCCTTACCATAGCGACTCTGTAGACGATATTCCTCAACATCTGTGCGTTTACCAAAACCATTTTCGGTAACTGTGAGAAGCGTTTTGCCCGCATCAACAACTGCGGCACCTACAACATAGTCACCCTCAGTTAAATCAATACCGTAAACGCCGGCACTGTCACGTCCTGTCGGACGGATATCCTGCTCAGAGAAGCGGATTGCCATACCGTCACGTGTTGCGAGCATTATCTGCTTTTCATTATCTGTAAGCATTACAGAGATAAGCTCATCGCCCTCGCCGATTGTAACGGCGCGGATACCTGCCTTACGGGCAGATTCAACACGAGTAAGCTCAATTCTCTTAACGATACCGTTTCGGGTTGCCATAACGAGGTATTTGCCCTCTTCAAAAGCAGAAATCGGAATCATTGCTGTAATTTTCTCATCGCCCTCAATCGGAAGTAAGTTAACAATATTCATACCCTTAGCGGTACGGCTGCTCTCAGGAATCTGATAGCCTTTGAGTCTGTAAAGACGACCGCGATTTGAGAAGAAAAGAATATGATCGTGCGAGGATGCAACAAAGAGAGTTTCAACAAAGTCCTCTTCTTTTGTTGTCATACCCGTGATTCCACGGCCACCGCGACGCTGTGTGCGGTATGTATCTGCAGGGAGTCTCTTAATATAACCGCAATGAGTTAATGTATAAGCACATTCCTCAACCGGAATTAAATCCTCATCCTCAATATCAACATCAGTTGCCGGTAAAATCTCAGTAAGACGTTCATCGCCATACTTATCGCGGATTTCATAGAGCTCATCCTTAATCTGCTCCATAAGCTTATTATGGTCAGAAAGTAAAAGTCTATATTCATTACATTTAGCAAGTAATTCCTGATATTCTTGCTCTATTTTCTCGCCATTTAACTTCTGTAACTGACCGAGACGCATATCAAGTACACTTTGTGCTTGAATGTCACTCATACTAAAACGTGCCATAAGGCGTTCTTTAGCGTCGTCGTATGAATTTCTGATGATGCTTATAATTTCATCTATATTGTCAAGCGCAATACGAAGACCCTCTAAGATGTGCATTCTTGCCTCTGCTTTTTCGAGGTCATACTTCGTTCTGCGAGTAACAATTTCTTCCTGGAATTTAATAAATTCAGCTAAAATATCGCGAAGACCCATAGTCTGCGGCTTACCGTCGCGAATTGCGAGCATATTGATCGAGAAGCTATCCTGAAGGCGGGTAAATTTAAATAACTGGTTTAATACTACCTGCGGATTTGCATCCCTCTTTAAGAAAATCTCTAAGCGGATACCGACACGGTCAGATGAGTGGTCATCAATATCTGAAAGACCTTCAATTCTCTTCTCCTTAACCATTTCGGCAATCTGCTCAACGAGCATCTTTTTATTAACCTGATACGGAAGCTCGGTTACGATAATTGAAGCAGTTCCGTCACCATGTTCTTGAATTTCGGTCTTTGCACGGATTATAAGCTTGCCCTTACCCGTTGCATAAGCAGCACGAATTCCGCTTTTACCCATAATTGCAGCTTTTGTTGGGAAGTCCGGGCCCTGGATATACTCCATAAGCTCTTCAACTGAAATTTCCGGATTATCAATCTGCGCAATAACACCATCAAGCACTTCAGTTAAATTATGCGGAGGGATATTTGTTGCCATACCAACTGCGATACCCGATGAGCCGTTAATCAAAAGGGTTGGGATTCTTGTCGGTAAAACAAGTGGCTCTTCACGTTTTTCATCAAAGTTCGGTGCAAAGTCAACTGTGTTTTTCTCAATATTTTCGAGCATTAAGTTTGAAATCTTGCTCATTCGCGCCTCGGTATAACGGTATGCAGCTGGCGGGTCTCCGTCTACTGAACCGAAGTTACCGTGACCGTCTACAAGCGGATAACGCATAGAGAAATCCTGCGCCAAACGAACCATTGCATCGTAAACGGAAGCGTCACCGTGCGGATGGTATCTACCGATAACGTTACCGACTGTGGTAGCAGATTTAAAGAACGGTTTGTCTACCGTTAAATGCTCCTCGTGCATTGAATATAAAATTCGTCTGTGAACGGGCTTTAAACCGTCACGCACATCAGGAAGTGCGCGCGCGACAATAACGCTCATCGCATAGTCGATAAACGCTTCTCTCATTCTCTTTTCAATATCAACATTTACAATTTTTTGCGTTTCAAAGTATTCTTCAAAATGAGAATCCTCGTATTGTTTCTTCTTAGCCATAAATTAAACTCTACCTTTCAAAGATGAAAATTAAACGTCAAGATTTGTTACATACTGCGCATTTTCTTCAATGAAAATTCGTCTGGGTTCAACTTCATCGCCCATAAGTATGCTGAATATCTGATCTGCACGCTCTGCATCTTCTAAAGTTACCTTTAAAAGAATTCTGTTTTTCGGGTCCATGGTGGTTTCCCAAAGCTCTTCGGGGTTCATCTCACCAAGACCTTTATAGCGGCTGATATCAACTTTTGCGTTTTTATCTCCGTCTTTAAGCTCTTCGCTTATCCTATCGCGCTCTTCATCGCTGAATGCAACAAAATTTTTCTTACCGCGTGATAATTTATAAAGCGGCGGCTTTGCAAGATAAATATGTCCTGTTTCGACAAGTGGCTTCATAAATCTGAAGAAGAAAGTAAGTAAAAGAGTTTGAATATGAGCACCGTCAACGTCGGCATCGGCCATGATTATAACTTTATCATATCTTAATTTTTCAAGATTAAATTCTTCACCGATACCCGTACCGAGAGCCTGAATTACCGGTGTTAATTTATCGTTACCGTAAACTTTATCTGCTCGCGCTTTTTCAACGTTTAACATTTTACCCCAGAGAGGAAGAATTGCCTGATACTTACTGTCTCGACCATTCTTAGCAGATCCGCCAGCAGAATCTCCCTCGACGATGTAAATTTCAGTCATAGTCGGGTCTTTTACAATACAGTCAGTTAATTTACCCGGAAGGGTACTTGATCCGAGTGGTGTTTTTCTTGTTGCTTCGCGTGCTTTACGAGCTGCAATTCGAGCACGTGATGCAAGTATTGCCTTTTCAATTATTGCACGGCCGACCTGCGGATTTTCTTCTAAGAAATCAGCTAATTTTTCTTTAACGATATTCTCAACTAAACCGCGAATTTCGGAGTTACCAAGTTTTGTTTTGGTCTGGCCTTCAAACTGCGGTTCTTCAAGCTTAACTGAAATCACAGCGATAAGACCTTCGCGGGCATCTTCACCGGTGAGTTCCTCATCATCCTTCATAAGCTTATACTTTCTTGCGTATTCAGAGAGAACGCGTGTGAGTGCTGACTTAAAGCCCGTTTCGTGTGTACCGCCTTCGGTTGTTGAAATGTTATTTGCAAATGATTCAATGGTTTCATCATAAGCGGTACTCCAGGAGAGAGCAACCTCTGCCATTGAACCGTTCTTTTCACCACTTACATAAATAACATTTTCGTGGATATTTTCTAAAGATTCTTTATGACTCTTTTTCTGAGCAAAAAGAAAAGAAACGAAGTTTTTAATACCACCCTCATAATGTAAAAGCTCGGATTTTCCGTCTTCACGTAAATCGGTAAAATTAATTTTAATACCGCCATTTAAGAAAGCCTGTTCGCGAAGTCTTTTAAGTAAAACATCATAATCATATACTGTTTCTTCAAAAATTTCAGGGTCTGCCCAGAAAGTAATTTCAGTACCTGTTCTGTCTGTCTTTCCGACAATTTCAACCTGACCCTTTGGCACACCGCGGTTATATACTTGATGCCAGATATTTTCGCCGTCGTGAACAAAAACCTCAAGTTTTGTTGATAGCGCATTAACAACTGAGGCACCAACGCCGTGAAGACCACCTGATACCTTATATCCGCCTCCGCCGAATTTACCACCTGCGTGAAGCACTGTAAATACAACGTCGATTGTTGAAATACCCATCTTAGGATGGATTCCATGCGGAATACCGCGACCATTATCCTTTACTGTAACAGAATTATCCTTATTGAGTATTACATCAATTTGGGTACAATAACCGGCAAGCGCCTCGTCAATTGCATTATCCACAATTTCATACACCAAGTGGTGTAATCCGCGCGCGGAGGTAGAGCCTATATACATACCCGGTCTCTTTCTGACCGCCTCTAAGCCCTCAAGTACTTGTATTTGGTTTTCATCATACGCCTGCTGAATCTGCTCTGACATAAAAAATCTCCCATCTGCCGAAATACCGGCACATATTGCTTTTATATATTTTACTTTTCAAGAGATGGATTTTGCCATCTTCGCTTAAGTGTTGTTGAAGAAATTTGAGAAATATAAGTTCTTTTTTTGTTTTTTTCACTGCAAACGACAAATGAGCGCGGAAGTTCTTCACTTACATTTAAAACTTGTTTTTTCTTTTCTTCTGATGAAAGAAAATCACGCGTTATTTTAGATTGTGATGTTATTTCTAAATCAAAAATTCCGATAACACTTGATGCCGGAATTACTGTTTCTTCACCTAAATGAAGGTACATATTTAAAACTCCTTATCACTTATACAGTTTCCTCTGTCTATTGTGAAAAGCTTGCCCTTTTCGAGTGCTGTACTGAACAAATTCTCACAGCTTGTTATAAATACCTGACCGCAATTTATTTTATTAAGCACAAAGTTTTGTCTGTTTGAATCAAGCTCACTGAGTACATCATCAAGAAGCAGAATCGGATATTCTCCGGATAGTTCATAAAACACTTCTCTTTCAGCAAGCTTTGTAGACAAAATTGCAGTTCTTATTTGCCCTTGTGAAGCAAATTCTTTTGCACTTAATTCCCCTATTAAAAATTCTAAATCATCGCGATGAGGGCCGATAAGAGAAGAAGTACTTTCTATTTCAGCTGTTTTTCTGTCACACATGTGCCTATACAACGCTTCTGAAATATTACAATTTCCATCAATATATCGGTCTTTTTTATAAACAATATGTAATTTTTCTTTTCCTTTGGACATTTCGTTATGAATTTCTGCAGCTTTTTTATTTATCATCTCTATAAATTCATGGCGGTATCTTATTATAATTTCGCCTTGTGATGATAACTTTTCATTATATATATCAAGTAAGGTATCATCTACAATGTCTTTTTTTAAAAGTGCATTTTTTTGTTCTAAAATTTTATTATAAATTGAAAGTGCATGTATATAATTTGGCTTAAGCTGCGAAATTGCAATATTTAAGAATCTGCGCCTGAGAGATGGACCTTCTTTTATCATTGAAAGGTCATCAGGTGTGAAAAGAACGGTTTTTATACTGCCTATATATTCGGTTACTTTTTGATTACGAATTCCATTAACAAATATTCTGCGTGGAGAATTAGTAATATCAATTTCTATATTAAGTGCTCGTTCTTCTGTTTCAGCAATTGCTTCAATTCTTGAAAAGTCTTCACCAAATTTGATTAAATCACGTTCTTTTTTAGCATTTATAGGTTTAACGCAAGATATATAAAATAAAGCATCAAGTAAATTTGTTTTTCCTTGCGCGTTTTCTCCGCAAATTACATTGATATTATCTGAAAAGAAAAATTCTTCATCTCTGTAATTTTTAAAGTTTTTAAGCTTTAGTGATTTAATTTTCATTTTTACTCAGCGTCTGACTTAAGACGAACCGGAAGAATTAAGAAGAGATAAGAATCTCCTTCAACCGGTTTTAAAACTATTGGTGAAAGGTGAGTATTAAGTTCCATAAGAACCTTTGCATCCGGGCACGCTTTAAGAGCATCAATCAAATAACGGTTATTAAAACCAATTTCAAGATTCTCTGCTGCACTTTTTAAAATACATTCGTCTTGAGATTTACCAAGCGGAGTTGTACAGGAAAGCTTAATACTGTTTTCTGTAAAATTACAGCGAATCGGATTTTTTATTCTCTCGTTTATAATAATTGAAACGCGCTCAATTGCAGAAATTAAATCCCTAACTCCAACGCATGTTGTAAATGCATGTGTTTTAGGAATTGCATTTTTATAATTTAAAAATTCACCTTCAAGTACACGTGAAATGAGGGTTGTTTCATTGATAGTAAATGTAATATGCTTTTTACCGAGCATAATTTCAATTTCATCATCAACTTCATCCATAATTTTTTCAACTTCTTTAAGAGTATGACCCGGAACGATAAAGCTGAAATTTGAATCAGAACCGACACTTGTAAGTTTTTCTTTTCTTATTGCAAGACGGAATCCATCAACTGACACAACATTTAAAATTCCATCTTCAATTTCAAATAAAGAACCGGTGTGAACTGGTTTATTATCATTTGTGCTGATTGCAAAAATAGTTTGCGAAATCATTGATTTTAACATATTTTGCGGGATCTTTAATGTATAGTCAGATTCTATTTCAGGAAGAGACGGAAATTCATCTGCAGGAAGACCCATAATTTCATATTTTGCGTTTCCACACATAATGAGAGTTGTTAAAGTTTCAGAAACCGCAATTGTTACCATCTCATCAGGGAAAAGTCTAATAATGTCGCTTAAAATTTTAGCATTGATTACAACTTTACCCGGTTCTGCAATGTTTGAAGAAATTTTAGTTGAAATACCTGTTTCTAAGTTGTAGCCGGTTATTTTAACGGTATCTGATGCTTCAATTAAAAGACCTTCGAGTGTTGGAATGGCACTTTTTGCAGAAACTGCCCAAGCAGTTGTTGCGATAGCTTCCTGAAGCAAAGCTTTTTCACAGCTAAATTTCATAGTAAACCCTCTTTTCAAAGAATAATTATTTTTAATAAATAATATAATAATATTTTAGTAGTTGTAGTAATAGTGTGTATTTTGTGGAAAATGCAAAATTTTGGCTATTCTCTGCAAAAAACACATACACAGGTAAAATGTTAATTTATGTGTAAAATTCATATATGTTTTTAGCAAAAATTTTTATCCACAGGTTTTCCTTGTTTATTCCACAACGACTCAGTGGAAAATTATGAGCCTGTAATATTGTTTTTAATATCACGTATTTGATTTTTAACGGTATCGTTTGTTTTAATCTGCACTTCAATTTTATTTACCGAGTGCATAACAGTGGTGTGGTCACGGCCAAAAAATTTACCAATATCGGGATATGATGTTTTAACAAGCTCACGAATTAAGTACATTGCAATTTGGCGAGGATATACTGTTTCTTTTGATCGGTTTTTGCCCGTAATTTCTTCTTCTGAAATATTAAAATATCGAGAAACCTCAGTAACAACTATTTCAGGAGTTGGATTCATTCCCGGATTTTCCATATACATATCAAGCATTGCACGTTCAACCGTTTCTTTTGTAATTTCAGTTGAAAGTAAATCACGATATGCTAAAATTTTCTTAACTGTTCCTTCAATCTGGCGCACGTTAGAAGTAATTGTATTTGCAATGAGAGATTTTAATTCTTGCGGAATATTAAGCCCGAGTCGCGATGCTTTAAGGCTTATAATTGCCATTCTTGTTTCATAATCAGGAGCTTGAACATCCGTCATTAAACCTGACTCAAAACGGGTGCGCAAGCGGTCTTCAAGAGTTGTCATTTCGCTTGGCAGACGGTCAGAAGCAAGAACAATCTGTTTTTTTGCTTCATGCAGAGCATTAAAGGTATGGAAAAACTCTTCCTGAGTACGTTCCTTACCTGCAATAAACTGAACATCGTCGACAAGTAACAAATCTGAATTTCTGTACTTATTGCGAAAATTTGAAACAGTACCGTTTTGAATACTTTCAATCAATTCGTTTGTGAAGTTTTCACTATTCACATAAACTATATTAAAATCAGGATGATTTTTGCGGATATTATCAGCAATTGCATTAAGTAAGTGCGTTTTACCAAGACCGGATCCACCGTAGATAAGAAGCGGATTATAAATTGAAGCAGGTGAATTGGCAACGGCTTTTGCTGCAGCATGCGCGAGCTTATTTGAATCTCCTACAACGAAATGTTCAAAAGAAAAATCTTCATCCGTCTGTGGAGCAAGATTTGTTATTTTGTCAGTGCTTATTTCATCTTCGGTGTATATTTCAAACTTCATATCAATTGAAAAAAGAAGTTTTAACGCTTCACAAATTTTACCTGCATAATTGTTTAAAATTGTTTCTTTTTTAAACCAAACGGGAGTCATAACAATGAGTGTATCTCCGTTTAAAGAAACCGCTGTTGTATCATTAAACCATGTTGAAATGGTAACAGAGCTAAGGCCAAGCTCATCCTCTAATAAATCAAGAACTTTAGCCCAAACGTCGGCTGCAGAATTCATAAAAATTATTCCCCTTTTATGTATAAATCAAAATTTTCCCATCCTATAATTCTACCTATTATATTGTAGCATAAAACAAGAGGTTTTGCAAACGTTTTTCCCCAAATTGTTGATAAAAAATAAGAAAATTTTTAAATTTTTCTTGACAGAAGTAAAAAGCTTGTTATATAATAAGCTATGTACCCATATCAGGCAGTTATGGATAGCGACATAAGCCTGAAGAGGTCGGACTTAGTTCGGTATTTATAACAGAATTTGGATGGAGGTGTTTCTAAATGGTTCGCACATATCAGCCTAAGAAAAGACATCGTGCAAAGGAGCACGGTTTTAGAAAGAGAATGAGCACAACTAACGGTAAAAAAGTTCTTGCTCGCCGTCGTGCAAAGGGCAGAGCTCGTCTCACCCACTAAATCACAAGAAATGTGGTTAATTAAGCGGTAAGTTATCAAGTGGCATATTGCTGCTTAATGCTTACCCTTTTTTATTGAGAATAGGAGTGTTTTAATGGTAGGTACCGATACAATTAAAAATAACTTTTATTTTCGCCGCCTTTACTCTAAGGGAAAGAGCAAAGTTTCTCCATACCTCGCCGTTTACGCTATGAAACGGAATTACGGAATTCGCCGTCTTGGTATTACAGTGAGTACAAAAGTCGGCTGTGCGGTAATCAGAAACCGCGTCCGCCGCAGAATTCGTGAGGCCTATCGCTTAAACGAAGCTCGTTTTATCGAGCAGGTGGATATTATTATTGTTGCGCGCGTGAGAGCAGGAAACGCTACATATGCGCAACTTGAGAAGTCGCTTCTCACACTTGCAGATGAGCTGGGAATTTTAAAGGAAACAGTATGAAAAAAATATTTTTATTTTTAATTAGATTTTATAGAAAATACGTTTCACCGCATAAAAAGCCATGTTGTCGCTTTATTCCCACGTGTTCACAATATGCACTTGAGGCAATTGAGAAATACGGTGCGTTAAAAGGGGGATACCTTGCCCTGCGCAGAATTCTCAGATGCCATCCGTTCAGCGGGAAATCGGGTTATGACCCGGTAAAATAACAAGAAAGGTAATTTAATATGATAAACTTGTTTAATACAATATTCACGCGTCCGTTTGCGTGGGTATTATTGCAAATTTATAATATTATCGGTTCTTATGGTATTGCTCTTGTTCTTTTCACAATTTTAGCCAAGATTATTTTATTGCCGTTCCAGATGAAGAGCAAAAAAAGTATGATTGGTATGCAAAGAGTTCAGCCAAAGCTTGCAGAACTTGAAAAGAAATACAAGAACGATAAAGAAAGATATGCAATCGCCGTTCAGAAACTTTATAAAGAAGAAAATGTCAGTATGACAGGCGGATGCTTACCTCTTCTCTGCACATTCCCGATAATGCTCGGTCTTTATGCAATCGTTCGTCAGCCACTTACATTTATGTTTGGCCTTGATGCGCACACAATTGAGCGTATTGCAGAAACTGTTGGAATTTCAATTCAGGGTTCCATCAGTAATATGGAAATCCAGATTGCTGCTGCAATGGGTCAGTATGCAGACAAAATTTTAGAAATCGCGCCGAATGTTAAAATTATTGATTTTAACTTCCTTGGAATAAACCTTGCGCAGACTCCGAGCTTTTCACAGGTTAACTTGCTTTGGATTATTCCGATACTCTCCGGTGTTACCTCTTATCTGTTTTCATGGATTTCAAAGAAGTATCAGCCGGCACCTGCAAACGAGCAGGCAGCAAGCACAAACAGTATGATGACCATGATGATGCCGCTTATGTCGGTCTGGATTGCCTTTGTAGTTCCGGCAGGTCTTGGTTTCTATTGGATAATCAATAACTTATTATCAGCAGCACAAGAGCCGGCTTTGCAGTGGTATTACACAAAATATAAACCGTCAAAAACAGGGGGAACTAAATAATGAAGAAGTGCGTTGAAGCAACAGGAAAAACAATAGAAGATGCAATTGCAGTGGCACTCGAGATGCTCGGCGGTGTTGACCGTGATTTAGTAACAGTTGAAGTGCTTGAAAATCCGAAATCCGGCTTTTTAGGCATTGGTGGAACACCGGCAAAGGTTTCCGTTTGTTTTGAGGAAGCGGAAAATGCAGAAAGCGTTGAGGATTTTATCACAAATCTTCTCCGTAAAATGGATAACGAAGCAAAGGTTGAGTCTAAAATTACAGATGATGGAAACATTGCAATCGAGCTTATCGGCGAAAATATGGGTGTACTTATCGGTCGTCGTGGTGAAACACTTGATGCAATTCAGCATATCGCGAATTTAGTTGCAAACAAGGGTCGCGAAGAGCATGTTCGCGTTATTGTTGACACAGAAAATTATCGCGCAAAGAGGACTGAAACACTTGAAAATCTTGCAAAGAAAATTGCAAATCAGGTTTTAAAGTATAAGAGAAACAAAGTTCTCGAGCCGATGAATGCATATGAGCGTCATGTTATTCACGCGGCACTCCAGGAAGTTGAAAATATTTCAACTTCATCGACCGGCGTTGAGCCAAACCGCCGTGTTGTAGTAAATTATACCGGTCCGGATGCGGCAAATTATAACCGTCGTCCTTATCGTCCGCGCTACAACAAAGAAGAAAACTAAAAACAAAAACTACCCGAAATTGTTTCGGGTAGTTTTTTTATCTATTAAGATTGTTTTAATACATATCAACCGGGAATAAAATCTTAAGCTGATTGAGTTTTGAGGCATATGCTACCTGCTGCTTATCGGTAAGAACTTTCTGTGCAAGATTGTCTTTAATCTGCTCAAAAGGAAGTGCAGACGACTCGTTTTTTGCTGTTAAATGAATTAGATGATATCCAAACTGGGTTTTAACCGGATCGGAAATATCACCAACTTCCATAGCAAACACAGCAGCATCAAATTCCGGAACCATCTGTCCTTTTGAGAACTGACCAAGAGATCCCCCTTGCTCTGATGACGGGCAGGAGCTATTTGCCTTTGCAGCATCAGCAAAGCTTATTTTTCCGGCCTTGATATCAGCTAAAATTTCGTTTGCCTTTTCCTCGTTGTCAACGAGAATATGGCTTGCCTCAACACTTTCGCCTGAGACAAATTCGTTTTTATGTTCTTCATAAAAAGTTTTAACCTCATCGTCAGTTATTGTAACGGATGATATTGCTTTCTCAATTGCAAAGTTTGCAAGCATCTCTTCTTTTACTACAGCGAGATCTGCTTTAAATTTTGCATCATTTTCGTATAGATTCTTTTTTGCTTCAGCTAAGAAGAGCTGCTTTGCAACAATCTGCTCTAAAACAGCACGTCTTCCCTGCGGAGAGTTATAACCCTGACCGCGTGCACCAAGAGCTTTAATTGTTGCGTCTATATCGGCCTCTGTAATAGCAATACCGCCAACTTTGGCAAGAATTTTTGATGTTTTATCCATAATTTATATCTCCTGTCTCATTAAAAGTTTAAGTTAATGTCCAAGGTTCATTAAGAACACTTGGACACTCTGATTTTACAATTCAATTTTTTCAAGACCACCCATATAAGGACGAAGAACTTCAGGAATTGTAACCGAACCGTCTTCATTCTGATAATTCTCAAGAATTGCAGCGGTTGTACGGCCGAGTGCAACACCTGAACCATTTAATGTGTGAACAAGACGAGGTTTTGGATTTTCTGCATTCTTAAAGCGAATTGCTGCGCGGCGCGCCTGATAATCTTCAAAGTTTGAACATGATGAGATCTCAACGTATCTGCCATATGACGGCATCCATACTTCGATGTCATAGGTCATTGCGGAGGAGAAGCCTAAATCACCTGCGCAGAGCATTACAACGCGGTACGGAAGACCAAGCTGCTGAAGAACATATTCTGCATCACGAGTTAATGATTCAAGCTCATCATAAGATTTCTCCGGAGTTGAGAACTTAACAAGCTCAACCTTGTTAAATTGATGCTGACGAATAAGACCGCGAGTGTCGCGACCTGCGCTTCCTGCCTCAGCACGGAAACAAGCGGAATATGCGCAGTATTTTATTGCATCGTCAAGACCGTCGATAATCTCATTGCGGTGCATATTTGTAACAGGAACTTCAGCGGTCGGGATAAGGAAATAATCTGTTCCCTCAACCTTGAACGCATCCTCTTCAAATTTCGGAAGCTGACCGGTACCTGTCATTGATGCACGATTTGCCATATACGGTGGAAAAACTTCGGTATAACCATTCTTCATATGTGAATCAAGAAAGAAATTCATAATAGCGCGCTCTAAACGAGCGCCTGCTCCCTTATAGAAGTGGAAACGAGCACCTGTAACTTTAGCAGCTGTTGCCGGGTCTAAAATACCGAGTGACTCACCAACGTCCCAATGTGCCTTCGGCTCAAAGGCAAACTCACGCGGTATGCCAAATTTGCGCATCTCGACGTTTTGATCACTGTCCAAGCCGTCCGGAATTTTGTCGTTCGGCATATTCGGAATCGGAAGAAGTGTAGCAGAGATTTCCTCGTCAATTTCACGGAGAGAAACATCCAATTCTTTAACAGTATCGGCAATTTTTTTCATTTCAGCGAAAATAGGAGCAGTGTCCTCACCTGCTTTTTTCATCTGCGGAATTTTCTTTGAAACCGCATTTTGTTCAGCTTTCAAAGCTTCGGTCTTGCCAATTAGCTCGCGGCGCTTTGCATCAAGCTCCAAAATTTTATCAATTTCAGCATCGTAGCTTTTGTTACGGCGGGCAAGAGAAGCCTTAACCTTTTCCGGATTTTCTTTGATTACTTTAATGTCTAGCATTTAAATCACGCACCTTTAGTATTTTTTTCAATTCTTTCTAGCTCTTTTAAACCGTCTGCACTTAAAAATTCACGAAGTGCACCATCGTTAATAAGAGCAATTATAGAACGGCAATCGCCGTATTTTTTACTATTATAGGCCTTTACAAGCTTCCATAAGTATTCATTTGCTTCTGCTCTTTTCTGCTCAGCAGTGAGTGACTCAACCTGTTTTGTCAGGTTATCAATTGTGCTTTTCTGCTCCACAATTGTTTTTTCAAATTCTGCGTTTTTTGCATTTGCAAGCTCGAGTCGTGAAGCAAAACCTTCTGCAATTTGCGTTTTGTCAGATAATTCTTTTTCAACACGAGACTGTGAAAGGTATGAAAAGCCAATTAAAATAGCAGCAAACAAAAACAAAACTATACAATAGAATATGAAAAAACTACGTGAGGGAGTTTTTTTATCGTTTCCCAATTAAATCGCCTCCCTCTATATAGATTCCAAAAGCTCAATAAGCTTTTCCAAATCCTCTGGATTGTAGAATTCAAGCTCAATTTTGCCTTTTTTCTTACCACTTATAAGCTTCACCTTGCGACCAAGCCTACCTGACAAGCGGCGTTCAATTTCTTCGAGATAGTTTACGGAAACAGAAGTTTTAACCTTGAGATCCTTCTTTTCCTGAAGTGTTTTTTTTACTAAAAGCTCGGTTTGACGAACGCTATATTCGTTTTCAACCACAAGCTTTGCTATTTTAATCTGTGTTGCACTATCAGTTAAAGAAAGAAGAGCTTTTGCATGACCGACGCTCAACTTCCCGTCGGTAAGCATAGCGCGAATCTCATCAGGAAGAGAAAGCAGTCGCAGTGCGTTTGCGATAGCAGGGCGGGATTTTCCCACTCTTGTCGCACAATCCTCTTGTGTGAGCGAAAATTCACTCATTAAAACACGATAACCTTCGGCTTCCTCAATAGGATTTAAATCCTGGCGCTGCAGGTTTTCAACGAGCGCGAGCTCCATAAGCGTGCGGTCATCGGCTTCAACAAAATAAACCGGAACTTCCGTAAGCCCTGCCTCACGTGCAGCACGGTATCTTCGCTCACCTGCAATTATCTGATATCTTCCCTCAGAGAGTTTTCGCACAGCAAGCGGTTGCAAAATACCGTGAGTTCGAATTGATTCTGCGAGCTCGGCTAAAGCATCAGGATCAAAATCTTTTCGCGGCTGAGCAGCATTTGGCTCAATTTGAGAAAGCTTAACTAAAGATAAGTTTTTAATTTCTTCTTTTGGAGCACTATTTGTCATAAAAAGAGCATCAAGCCCCATACCAAGTCCTTTAGAACTCATTTGCCTGCTCCTTTCTTTTCGTTGTTCTCGATTATTTCTTCTGCGAGCAGCCCATAACATTCTGCACCACGTGAATATTTATCATATTCATTTATTGGTTTACCATGGCTTGGTGCTTCTGCAAGGCGAACGTTGCGCGGAATTGCAGTTGCAAACACCTTTCCCGGAAAAAACCTTTTAACCTCTTGTGCGATCTGCATTGAAAGATTGGTTCTTCCGTCAAACATCGTAAGAAGAACGCCCTCAATATCAAGTGCAGGGTTAAGAGCCTTTTTAAGGGTAGACATTGTTGCAGTTAAAGCAGAAAGGCCCTCAAGCGCGTAAAATCCGCAATCAACCGGAACTAAAACTGTATCGGCAGCGCACAGAGCATTTATTGTTAGCTGGCCTAAAGATGGCGGACAGTCAATTAAAATATAGTCATAATTTTCTCTTATTGAATTAATCGCATCGCGAAGAAGAAAATGGCGATTGTCAATACCCATCATTTCTACTTCAGCGCCTGCGAGGTTTGTGTTAGCAGAAAGCAAGTCGCCATAAGAAGTTTTTTTAATAGCGTTTTTTATGTTCTCACGGCCAATTAAAACATCATAAACTGTTGCACTTTCGTCGCGCTTACTTACACCAAAACCAATTGTTGCGTGCCCTTGCGGATCCATGTCGCACATAAGAACACGTTTATTTAAAACAGTAAGGGCGGCAGAAAGATTAACGCAGGTAGTTGTTTTGCCAACGCCACCCTTTTGGTTGGCGAGTGCAATTACCTTTGCCATCATATCACCCGTTTCTATATATGTAATGTACATTTATTATTATACCACAATATAAAAATATTTCAACACAAATGTTCCACGTAGAACAAAAAAACTCAGAATGTTCTACGTGGAACATTCTGAGTTTTTAAAAACACTTATAGTCATATAAAAAGCGTGTTCATCTTCTGATTTTGTAATATCCGCTTTTATACCCGACGTTCGAAGTGTATCAACTGCGCGATTAACTGTATTAACAAATGGGCGCATATCGCGCAAAATAATTCGCGCTCTTTGTTTTATTGGTTTTGGAGTGTCCTGCGAGATTAGCAGCTTCTCAACATATTCATCGGTTTGAGACACATTCCAACCTTTTTCAACAATCAGATTAAGTGTGTTCTCTTGAAGCTCAAGGCTGTCAAGTCGCAGTAGTGCACGGGCATGGCGTTCAGACAAGCTGTGTTCTGTAATTTTATCAGCAAGCGTTTGATTCAATTTGAGAAGTCTGAGCTTGTTTGATATTGCCGATTGTGATTTACCCAATCGTTTTGCGGCTTCCTCTTGGGAAAAACCATAAGTTCGCAAAAGATTATAAATTCCGCGAGCCTCTTCAAAAAAATCCAAATCACTGCGTTGTAGATTTTCAAGAAGGGCAACTAGCGAGGATTCCCTTTCACCAATATCTGAAATTATTGCCGGAATTTCACGAAGCCCCGCCATAATCGATGCACGCAGCCGGCGCTCTCCTGCAACAAGAGTAAAGCGCTCTCCGTTTTCTCGCACGGTTATCGGCTGAATAACTCCGTTTTCACTGATACTGTGTGCGAGCGATCGCAGTTCACTTGGGTCAAATGTTTTACGCGGTTGTGCAGGATTGGGGTCAATTTTTCCAACGGGAATATATAAAACAGCAATTGAATGTGAAAGAATTCTTTTGTGCAGTGCTTCGAGCATTTTTATCACTCCTCAAGAAAATATTACCATTTTCTTCCAAACAAGTAAAGAAAAATCGCTCGACATAAAAAACCAAAAAATCCGCTTTATAGCGGATTTTTCTGTATTTTGGCGAATCTTCGCGGATATTTTGATGGTGTATTTGCAAGTTTTTTTATAACGATTACGCAATATGAAAGGTCAGAGCATGATAGGGAATATTCGAAAATTCTCTCGACTCTTCCCTGCAGTGCCTTAATTGCATTTTCAGCATTATTTAACTCTTCCTTATAGTCGCGCGACTTCATTGCAAGAAAAAGCCCACCCGGTTTCACAAACGGTAAACACAGCTCGCAAAGCATTGGTAGCGATGCAACCGCGCGTGAGAGCGCAATATCAAAGCTATCACGAAAGCCATCTTTAAATGCCTGCTCTTCTGCACGGGCGTGAATGCAGGAAACATCGTCTAAGCCAAGGAGTGCGGTTGTTTCGCTTAAAAAGTCCACGCGTTTGCGCAAACTATCCAATAAGGTAAGAGAAATCGAATCATTAGCTATTTTAATCGGAAGACCGGGAAATCCTGCTCCCGTGCCAACATCAATAACTTTTTTACCGTTAAAGTCAGTACAACCGAGAAGAGATACGGAATCAGCAAAATGGCGGAGATAAATTTCATTTGGATCTGTAATTGCAGTTAAATTCATAACTTTATTTACTTCAATAAGGCGCTCGCAATATTTTGCAAACCTGTCGGAGATAATTTGAGTTTTTTCAATTTTCAGCTCGGAAAGAACAGAAACTAAAGGTTTTTCCATAAAGTTACCCCCTTAAAAGTTCAAATAAAGCATAAGCGCTGTCATATCCGCAGGGCTTACACCTGATATGCGTGATGCTTGTCCGAGTGAACGCGGCTTTACTTTAGTAAGTTTCTGACGCGCCTCAATACGTAATCCGTTGATTGCGTTGTAATCAATATCTTCAGGAAGTAAGCGCTCTTCCAGTCGCTTAAATTGCTCAATTTGAGCCTCCTGACGCTTAATATAGCCATCATATTTAAGCGAAATTTGCACTTGCTCTAAGATATCGTCTGTAATTTTTTCGCATTTATCGTCAAATTCGGCAATATCTACATACGAAATTTGTGGGCGGCGAAGTAAATCTGCAATACTGGCGCCTGTTTTAAGCGGAGCGGTACCTGCATTTTCTAAAAGAGAGTTTATCTTGTCACCGGGTGGAATTATTTTCTTCTCCATTCGCTTGAGTTGATCTTCGACAAGAGCATACTTTTCACAAACCTTTTTATAGCGTGCACGAGATACAAGACCAAGTTCATATCCGTATTTGCTAAGACGCAAATCAGCATTGTCCTGACGTAAAATGAGGCGATATTCTGAGCGCGAGGTCATCATTCGATATGGCTCATTTGTTCCTTTGGTCACAAGGTCATCAATAAGAGTTCCTATATAGGCTTGAGAACGGTCGAGCGTAAACGGTTCTTTGCCCAAAATTTTTAAAGCAGCATTAATTCCTGCAATTAGACCTTGTGCTGCGGCTTCTTCATAACCTGATGTGCCGTTAAACTGTCCTGCGCCGTAAAGACCTGAAATTGCTTTGACTTCAAGTGTTGGAAGCAGCTCCTGTGGATTTATGCAGTCGTATTCAATTGCATATGCAGGACGCATAACACGTGCATTTTCAAGACCGGGCACGGAATGAATCATTTTAAGCTGAACATCCTCGGGAAGTGAGGAAGACATACCCTGGATATACATTTCCTCGGTATTGAGTCCCATCGGCTCAATAAAGAGCTGGTGACGTTCTTTGTCCGGAAAACGCACAATTTTATCCTCAATAGATGGGCAATAACGAGGACCAATACCCTCAATTGAGCCTGAAAATAGCGGAGAACGGTGTAAATTTTCGCGAATTATGTTATGCGTTTCAGATGTTGTATATGTAAGATGGCACATTGCGCGATTTTTGAGCTTTTTCTTGGTAGTGAAAGAAAAAGGAGAAATAACGTCATCGCCGTATTGCGGCTCCATTTTTGAAAAGTCAATTGAACGCTTATTAATTCGAGCAGGAGTTCCTGTTTTAAAGCGCATAAGCGAAAGACCCATCTTTTCAAGTGACGCAGTTAGTGAATTTGCAGCAAACATACCGTCGGGGCCGCCATTTGCAGTAACATCGCCGACAATAGTTTTACCGCGCAGATATGTACCGGATGCAATAATAGCCGCAGAAACCGGATGGGTTGCACCCGTTTGTGTCACAACGGCACTTACCTTTCCGTCAGTCACTTCAATATCTACAATTTCAGCCTGCTTTACATCTAAATTTTCCTGCTTTTCAAGTGCGTGTTTCATATAAATCTGATAAGCGCGGCGGTCTGCCTGTGCGCGCAGTGAATGAACAGCAGGACCTTTTCCGCGGTTTAACATACGGTATTGAATACACGTTGCATCTGCAGCTTTACCCATTTCGCCGCCGAGCGCATCAATTTCACGGACTAAATGCCCCTTTGCAGTGCCGCCGATTGACGGATTACACGGCATATTGCCGACCGCATCCAAGTTTATTGTAAAGCACACGGTTTTCATACCAAGACGAGCAGACGCAAGAGCCGCTTCAATGCCTGCGTGCCCTGCGCCTATAACCGCAACATCATATTCCTGTGCCAGATACTTCATTTAAGATTTCACCAACTGTTTCAAATTTCTTGCCCTTGTGAGCTTTGACATACGCTCGGGCTTTAGAGAAAATTTCGCGCAAAGCTCATCACCAAATGCGCAAAGCGAGGAGACATCGCCTGATTTAAGCTCAATTTCAAGCTCGCTAAGAGGCATTTTTAACTTGCCATCAGGTGATAAGTAGCCAATATCAACGCATAGCTCTGCTTCAAACGAGTCTGTTTTAATATATGCTAATTTTCGGGTAAAGCTAAATTCCGCAACTATGATAAGTTCATTTTCGGAAAGCTTGAAAATGATTTCGGGGCAATCGGTTTTGGAAAGTAGCGGAATAGCTGAAGAAATACTCTCTGCTTTAACTTGCCATTCCCCACGGCTTGCCAAAGCGCCGTTTGATTGTTTAGGGGTTTTAACGGTAACGACGCATTCGCCATTCTCGCGTCGCAGTCTTAGTGATGTGCGGGAATTTGCAAGCGAATTTTCCTTTGTGTCAAAGTAAATGCTGTGCATTTCTATAGTTTTTATATCACCGCAGATTAAACCCGAAACGGAAGAGAATATCTCATCCGGAGATAACCCGTATGGAAGAGCATATTTAAGCTCAATTTCACTTGCCATTTCTTAAACTCCTTACTAACATAACAATTTCATGCACGATAAGCGGAACAAGAGAGAGCGCTATAACGACACCCCAGCTTGCAAGCTTTAAAGGAGCGGTTGAGAAAAGGTTAGATAGCGGCGGAATGTATAAAATGAGAAGCTGAAGAGCAACTCCTACTACAACCGCAAGCAGTAAAAACATATTTGTAAGATGATTGGTTTTGAATACCGAGTGATTTCCGACGCGTACGGTTATTGAGTAGACGAGCTGACTTCCTGCAAGAACAACGAGAGCCATAGTCTGAGCATAGGTTAAATCGCCCGTTGCAGTCTGTGTTACTTTGAATGCAACTAAGGTTACAAGAGCGATAACAAAACCATAGCCTATAACGCGGATTCCGCCACCGTCTGCAAAAATGCTTTGCTTTGCAGGGCGCGGTTTGCGAGTCATAATATCAGCGTCGCCCGGATCAATTCCGAGTGCGAGAGCCGGAAGAGAGTCGGTAATCAAGTTTATCCACAAAATGTGAAGCGGAAGAAGCGGAGTATCCCAGAAAAGAAGAACAGAAACCAAAACGGTTATGAGCTCACCCATATTTGATGCGAGCAGGAAGAAAATTGATTTTCTTATGTTCTCAAAAATATTTCGTCCTTCTTCAACTGCATGGGTAATCGTTTCAAAATTGTCGTCGGTTAAAATTAAATCGGAGGCATCCTTTGCGGCATCGGTGCCCGTAATTCCCATTGCGACGCCGATGTCTGCCGCCTTAAGTGACGGAGCATCATTAACACCGTCGCCTGTCATTGAAACAACATGTCCGTGTGATTTGAGAGCCTTAACAATTCGCACCTTATGGCGCGGGTCAACACGAGCAAAAACTGAAACATCATCAATACAAGCAGAAAGAGCGGCATCGTCCATTTCATCAAGCTCGGGACCTGAGAGAACACGCGCATTTTCATCGCAAATGCCTGTTTTAATGCCGATTGCACGCGCGGTAGTCTTGTGGTCACCGGTAATCATAACAACGCGGATGCCGGCTTTTTTGCAAACGGCAATAGAGTCAATTGATTCTTTTCTCGGCGGGTCAATCATAGCGACAAGACCTATAAAAATAAGATTGTTTTCGCTCGGCTTATCATCTCCGCTTCGCATTGCAACAGCGAGAACGCGAAGCGCATCGTTTGACATAGAAACCGTTTCGGCATTAATTTTCTCGCGGTCATCATCTGTGATAAGGCGGATTGTTCCGTCATCCCAAATGTGTGTGCAACGAGGAATTATAACATCTTCAGCGCCCTTTGTATATGAAATAGTGGTGTTGCCTGCTGAATGCAGAGTAGTCATCATTTTACGGTCGGAATCAAAAGAAATCTCATCAACACGCGGGAAGTCCCCTTCAAGCTTTCCGGCGGTAACGGAATATTTAGCGGCAAAATCCAAAAGTGCAAGCTCAGTCGGGTCACCCGTGCGGCTATTTCCCGCAATTGATGCATCGTTGCATAAGCACATTCCATGAAGCAGAGGCATAGCCTCGCTTGAAATAAACTCCTTGTCTGTCAAAGCCTTGCCGTTAAAATATGTTTTAACAACAGTCATTTTATTCTGGGTTAAAGTTCCGGTTTTGTCCGAACATATAACGCTTACTGAGCCGAGTGTTTCAACCGCGGGCAAATGGCGAACAATTGCATTGCGGCGCACCATACGGGTAACACCCATGGCTAAAACAATGGTAACAACCGCAGTAAGACCTTCGGGCACAACCGCGACCGCAAGAGAAATAGCGGTAAGAAGCAGTTCTGCAAAGTTTCTTCCCTGCAAAAGACCAACAATAAATATAAATGCGCAGGCAAAGATTGCAGCTAACCCTAAAATTTTTGAAAGACCTGCAAGCTTTTTTTGAAGAGGAGTTTTCTCCCCTCCCTGTTCATTTAAAAGCTCGGCAATTCTGCCCACCTCGGTTGACATACCGGTTGCGACAACAATGCCTTCGCCGCGACCACCTGTGACAACCGTGCCCTGGAATGCCATATTTTCGCGGTCGCCTATTGGAATGTCACAGTCAGCAATGAACGCGTGGTTTTTTGTAACAGGAACAGATTCGCCCGTGAGCGCGGATTCATTTACTGCCAGATTTGCGGTAAATGATAAGCGCAAATCTGCAGGAACAACGCGCCCTGCATCTAAAATGACAATATCACCAACAACAAGGTCATCGGCAGAAACTTCCTTTAACACACCGTCACGACGAACGAGAGCATAAGTAACCGTGAGTTTACGGAGTGCATCAAGCGCTTTTTCTGCGCGTTTTTCCTGAACAACGCCGATAACTGCATTGATTATAACGATTGCAAGAATAACAACCGAGTTTTCCCATTCCTTAACAAGTGCAGAAAGTGCTGCCGCTGCAAACAGAATATAAATCATTGGTTCGTTTAACTGCTTTAAAACGAGTGAGAGAAAAGAATTCTTTTTCTTTTCCGAAAGCGCATTGCTTCCGCTTGCACTTAAGCGTTCGCTAGCTTCCTTTGAGGATAAACCGGTTTTTATATCAACATCAATTCGTTGTGCTGTTTCAGTTGCACTGAGTTTGGCGTACATACAAACTCCTCCCAGTATAATTAATCTATTATATTATATCCTTTAAAATGAATTACTGTCAAGAAAAGGTTGACTTTTTTGAAAATTGGAATATAATATTTATTACAAATATTATAACAGCAATGAAAGGGACGTAGAAAAACAGGTGTTTTTTTCAGAGAGAGAAGATCTTTGGCTGTAAATCTTCTTAAAAAATAGTTTTTTTACCACCGCCCTTTGGCTCTGAGCTTGAAGTTTTTTATGTGTAGGGCTCGGCGTATGGCGTGCGTTAAACGTAAAATGAGCGGCACCGTTTTTCGGTGCAAGCAGGGTGGAACCGTGTATGCCTACACCCCTGGTTTTATACAGGGGAGTGGGCTTATTTTATATACTCCCCAAAATTTGAAAGGAGAAAAATTATTATGCCAAAACTAACTCTTAAAGACGGATCAATTCTTGAGGTAGCGGCAAATACTACCTGTATGGAAGTTGCCTTGCAGATTAGCGAAGGGCTTGCACGCGTAGCACTTGTTGCGAAACTTAACGGTGAGGTAGTTGACCTCTCAACCCCTATAACTCAGGATGCAACTCTTGAGCTATGCACTTTTGATTCCGACGAGGGCCGTCACGCATTCCGTCACACAGCATCACACGTTCTCGCGCAGGCAGTTAAGAGACTTTATCCGGATGCAAAGCTTGCAATCGGTCCTGCAATTGAAAACGGGTTCTATTACGACTTCGATGCAGCTCCGTTTACCGCTGAGGATTTAAAGAAAATCGAAGCGGAAATGAAGAAGATTGTTAAGGAGAACATAAAGCTTGAGCGATTCACACTTCCGCGTGATGAGGCAATTGCCTTTATGAAAGAGAAAGATGAACCGTATAAGGTTGAGCTTATTGAGGACTTACCTGAGGGCGAGACTATTTCATTCTATAAGCAGGGCGATTTTACCGACCTTTGCGCAGGTGCACACGTGCCTACAACGGGTAAAATCAAAGCTTTTGCACTCACCTCCTGCACGGGAGCTTACTGGCGCGGCGATTCAAGCAGAAAAATGCTTCAGAGAATCTACGGTACAGCATTTACAAAGAAAGCGGATATGGAAGAATATCTTGCAGCAGTTGAAGAAGCTAAAAAGCGCGACCATAACAAAATCGGCCGTGAGCTTGAATTTTTCACAACAAGTGATGTTATCGGCCAGGGTCTTCCGATTCTTCTTCCGAAGGGTGCGCGCGTAATCCAGCTTCTCCAGCGCTTTGTTGAGGATACAGAGCAGCAGCGCGGCTATTTACTCACAAAAACTCCGCTTATGGCAAAGCGCGACTTATATAAAATTTCCGGCCATTGGGATCACTACCGCGATGGTATGTTCATTATGGGCGATCCGGATGACGAAGAAAAGGAGTGCTTCGCGCTCCGTCCGATGACCTGTCCGTTCCAGTATCAGGTATTTTTAAACCGTATGCGCTCATATCGCGACCTTCCGATGCGACTCGGTGAGACCTCTACCTTATTCCGTAACGAGGATTCCGGTGAGATGCACGGTCTTATCCGCGTGCGCCAGTTTACAATTTCCGAGGGACACCTTGTTTTACGTCCTGATCAGCTTGAAGAAGAGTTCCGCGGATGCTTTGAGCTTGCTAAATATATGCTTGAAACCTTAGGTTTAGAAGAGGATTGCTCGTATCGATTCTCACAGTGGGATCCGAACAATACCGCGAAATATGAAGGAACTACCGAGCAGTGGAACGAGGCTCAGGGTGTTATGAAGAAAATCCTCGATAACCTAGGAATCGATTACGAAATCGGTATTGACGAGGCTGCATTCTATGGTCCGAAGCTTGACATTCAGATTAAGAATGTTCACGGCAAAGAGGATACGCTCATAACAATTCAGATTGATATGCTCCTTGCAAAGAAATTTGGCATGGAATATGTTGATTCTGATGGCAACAAGGCGCTTCCGTATATCATTCACCGCACATCAATCGGCTGCTATGAGCGCACTTTAGCACTTCTCATTGAGAAGTATGCAGGAGCACTTCCGACATGGATGATGCCGACTCAGGTTAAGGTTTTACCGATTACCAGCCGTCAGCACGAGTATGCGCAGGAGATTGAAAAGAAGCTCTTAGCCCTTGGAATTCGTACAGAGTCCGATTTACGCAGTGAAAAGGTCGGTTATAAAATCCGCGAAGCGCAGATGGAAAAAATTCCGTTTATGCTCATTCTCGGTGATAAGGAAATGGAAGAGGGTCTTGTTGCAGTGCGTTCACGCAAGGACGGCGCAGACCTCGGCACAATGAAGTTAGAAGAATTTGCAGCAATGATTTTAGAGCTTGTTGCAACACATTCAAGAGATTAAACGGTTAAGGTCTGCCTTTTGGGCAGACCTTAATTCAAAGGAGAGATATTATGAAAATCTCGGATATTTTAAGTAAAAACAAGGTTACCGTTTCATTTGAGGCATTTCCGCCGAAGCAGGAGAGCGCGTTTGACGGCGTAATTTCAGCTGTTGATAAGATGTGCGCCCTCTCACCAGATTTTATGAGCGTAACATACGGTGCAGGCGGTGGTACAAGTAAAAACACGGTGAAAATTGCCGAGCATGTTCAAAACAGTCTCGGCGTGTGCGCGCTCGCGCATTTAACTTGCGTTTCATCAACTAAAGAGAAAGTTAAATCTGTTTTAGACGAGCTTCGCGCAAATAAAATTGAAAATGTTTTAGCCCTTCGCGGTGATATTCCAAAAGATGCCGCCTTCCCTCTCCCGAATCAGTATAAATATGCTTATGAATTGGTTGAAGAAATAAAGGCAAGCGGAGATTTTTGCATAGGTGCAGCTTGTTATCCGGAAGGACATACTGAGTGTGTTCACAAGGAAGATGATATTGAGCACTTAAAATATAAGGTCGATTGTGGCGTTGATTTTTTAACTACACAGATGTTTTTTGACAACAACGTGCTTTATAATTTCCTATATCGTATCCGCGAAAAAGGTATAACTGTACCTGTAATTGCAGGAATTATGCCGGTTACAAACGGCAAACAGATTGCGCGCTCGTGTGAATTGTCTGGCACATATTTGCCTGCGCGCTTTAAGGCGATTGTCGATAAATTCGGGGAGGATCCGAAGGCGATGAGCCAGGCAGGTATTGCCTACGCGACAGAACAGATTATAGATTTGATTGCAAACGGTATAAAACACATACATATATACTCTATGAACAAGCCTGAGATAGCAGAAGCGATTATGGCGAATCTTTCGTACATAATCGGTGAGGGACGGAAGTGAAGCTGAAAAGGCGCGAGGTTTTGCGCTATTTAGGCTATAAAGGAAACGAACCTACGGAAGAAATTACCCTTGCGATTGATAGAATTGAAAAAGAGCTTCTGGCAACTGCAACGCCGAGAACGGTTTTTTGTGAAATTTCTGCAGAGGATGTTTTGTGGAATTGTGAAACGGTAAAAAAAGCGCTTGGAAACTGCAAGAGAGCAGTTCTTTTCGCGGCAACACTCGGTGCGGGCGTTGACCGCTTGCTGATGCGTTACGAGAGCATCAATATGGGCGATGCAGTAATACTGCAAGCGCTTGCGGCAGCTATGATTGAAGAAGTTTGCGATGAGCTGCAGGAAAGGTTTAAATCGCGCCCGAGAGTAAGTCCGGGCTATGGTGATTTTGACCTTTTAGCGCAAAAAGAAATTTTAAAAATACTCGATGCGCCGAAAAAAATAGGTATTACGACGACAGAGTCGCTTATGCTTGTGCCGACTAAGCCGGTAACTGCTCTTTTTTGTATTGAGGAGGATAATTTGTGATAAATTGGGGAGAAAAACTTATATTTTTTGACGGTGGCTTGGGAAGTCAGCTGATTAAAAGAGGAATGAAGCCGGGCGAGAGCCCCGAGGCTTGGAATATAGAGCGCGCTGATGTGCTTTGTGACATACACAAAAGCTATTTTGAAGCGGGTGCGGATATAGTTATGGCAAATACCTTCGGTGCAAACAGAATCAAGCTCGAGGGTTTAAAATATTCGGTTGAAGAGGTAATCTGCGCTGCAATTAAAAATGCAAAAAGCGCAGGTAACGGCCTTGTAGCACTTGATATAGGTCCGACGGGAAAGCTTCTCTCCCCTCTTGGTGATTTAGATTTTGAGGATGCCGTTTCCGCATTCGCCGAAATGGTTAAAATCGGCGCTAAAGCGGGCGCTGATGTGGTTTGCATCGAAACAATGAGCGATATGTATGAGCTGAAAGCGGCTGTTCTTGCAGCAAAAGAAAATTGCAACTTACCTGTTTTTGCAACCGTTGTTTTCGATGAAAAAGGAAAGCTTTTAACAGGTGGCGATGTAGCGTCTGTTGTTGCAATGCTTGAGGGCTTGGGAGTTGATGCACTTGGCGTAAACTGCGGGCTCGGCCCAATCCAGATGAAAGAAATCGTGCGCGAGATGCTCTCGGTTGCAAGCATTCCGGTAATTGTCAATCCGAATGCGGGTCTTCCGCGTGAAGAAAACGGCGAAACAGTATATGACATTGATGCGGATACTTTTGCGAAAACAATGCAAGAAATCGCCGAAATGGGCGCATACGGTATTGGTGGCTGTTGTGGCACAACGCCTGAGCATATAGCAAAAACTGTGGCACTGTGCAAAGATATTACACCAAAGCCGATTGAAAGAAAGAAAAGATGTGTTGTTTCGTCATACTCCAAGGCGGTAGTCATTGACGAAAAGCCTGTTATCGTTGGAGAGAGAATTAACCCGACAGGTAAAAAACGCTTCAAAGAGGCGCTTAAAAATAACGACATTGACTATATTTTAAACGAAGGCATAACTCAAATGCAGAATGGCGCCCACATTTTGGATGTAAATGTGGGACTTCCCGAAATTGATGAAGAAAAGTGCTTAGTCCGTGTTATGTCAAAGCTTCAAGAGATAATAGATTTACCGCTTCAGCTTGATACATCAAATGTAAAAGCGCTTGAGAGAGCGCTTCGCAGATATAACGGCAAGGCCATGATAAATTCGGTAAACGGCAAGGAGGAATCACTCTCTGCCGTGCTTCCGCTTGTCAAAAAATACGGCGGCGTAGTTGTTGGTTTAACACTTGATGAAAAAGGAATACCAACCACAGCAGAGGGTCGCTTTGAAGTTGCAAAGAAAATTGTTGACCGCGCAGAGACTATGGGAATTGCGCGCGAAAATATTATAATTGATGTGCTCTGTATGACGATAAGCACGGATAGTAACGGAGCCAAAACAACACTTGAGGCATTAAAACTTGTTCGTGATAGACTTGGTGTTAAAACAATTCTGGGCGTGTCTAACATTTCGTTCGGTCTTCCGAAACGCGAAGTGATTAATGCAAATTTCTACACACTTGCATTGCAGAACGGACTTTCTGCAGGAATTATAAATCCCAACAGCGAGGCTATGATGAATTCATACCGCGCATTTTGTGCACTCTATGCATTTGATGAAAATTGCGCAGATTATATTGCGCATTTCTCAGGTGAAGAGGTAAAAACGGTAAAGCAAGAGGAAGAAATGTCGCTTTCTGCAGCAATTGAGTGCGGAATGGGAAACCGCGCATATTCCGCGGCAGAAAAATTACTTCTCACCACTCCCCCGCTTGAAGTTATAAATTTACATCTCGTACCGGCACTTGACCGCGTAGGTTGTGGCTTTGAAAACGGAACGGTCTTTTTACCTCAGCTTCTTATGAGTGCTGAGGCGGCGTCCCTTGCCTTCGATGCAGTTAAGGATAGCATTTTAAAAAGCGGCGAAGTTCCTGAGAAAAAGGGCAAAATTATCGTTGCAACCGTAAAAGGAGATATTCACGATATAGGCAAAAACATAGTAAAGGTTTTACTTGAAAATTACGGCTACGACGTAATTGATTTGGGAAAAGATGTCCCGCCGGAGGAAATTCTTTTAAAAGTTAAAGAAAAGAACATAAAATTTGTCGGTCTTTCCGCACTTATGACAACAACTGTACCCGCAATGGCAGAAACAGTGAAATTACTGTCAAAAGAAACCGAGTGCAAAGTAATGGTTGGAGGCGCAGTATTAAGCCAAGAATATGCAGATGCAATCGGCGCGCACTTCTACGCTAAAGATGCTATGAGTGCAGTACACTGTGCAGAGGAAGTTTTTTCAAACTAAAGCAATAAAATTCTTGACAATTTGACTAAAACAAACTAAAATAAAAATGTATGTAACTATACATACACCGAATTGTGGATTTAAGGCGCAGCCGGCGCCGTAAATATAACATGAAGGTCGCGCCCGGAAACGGGCTTGGGACACTGATTTCAAGAATTGAAACGGGGAAATTCCTGTAAGTGATAGAAAATCATAATGAGGAGATTGGTTTTTAATTATTATCTTGCAAAAATTTAATCGAGAATATTTTTAAGGTCGGTGTTCCTTCGTAAAAATTACAGGAGGTGCACAATGGCAATTACA
>JAZNOR010000012.1:0-4066 GCA_045589235.1 Eubacteriales bacterium
CTTATAATTATACGCGATACACTATAGTAAAAATAACAAAAACCTCGTAACCATTGCAGTTACGAGGTTTTCTTATGGAGCTGTTAACCGGAGTTGAACCGGTGTCCTCATCCTTACCAAGGATGCGCTCTACCTTCTGAGCTATAACAGCATAATTTCAGCGCGCTCAATTATTATATTTCAAGCGCGCTGATTTGTCAACACTTTTATTACTTAAATCGCCATAATTTTCGAAATATTATACATCTGCTCACTGATATCTTTATGCATTTCGAGCGCCTCTGTTATATCATAATCGCAAATAACACTGTTCTGCGAACATACAACTCGATTTGACTTACCGGCAAGCAAGGTTTCAACAGCATAAGCACCCATACGGCTTGCCATAACACGGTCGCGAGCAGTGGGACTGCCACCTCGTTGGATATGGCCTAAAATGGTAACACGTGAATCTATTCCCGTTTCCTCTTGAATTCTGCGACTTACCTCAATCGCATTACCTACACCTTCTGCTACAATTATAATAAAGTGAGAACGCTTATTTATTCTTCCCTGACGAATTTTCTCTACAATATCCTGTTCAAAATTCATTTCTTTTTCCGGAACCAATATCGCAGTTGCACCGCACGCAATACCTACATATAAAGCAAGATGTCCAGCATGGCGACCCATAACTTCTACAACCGAACAACGCTCGTGTGATTGCATGGTGTCGCGCAGCTTATCAAGAGCATCAAGTGCTGTATTGCACGCAGTATCATAACCGATACTGTAATTTGTTGATGAAATGTCATTGTCAATCGTTGCCGGAACACCGATTGTTGGAATTCCCATTTTTGCAAGGTCACGCGCACCTCTAAATGTACCGTCACCGCCGATGCACACGATACCGTCAATCCCTAAGTATTTACATGTATTTGCAGCCTTTTTAAGACCTTCATCAGTCATAAACTCAGGGCAACGCGCAGTGTATAACATAGTACCGCCACGTGAAATAATTCCGTTAACGCTACGTGCATCCAAATCCACAATATCGCCGTTTATAAGACCGTTATAACCGCGTCGAATTCCAAGACATGAAATATTATAATATGAAGCAGTTCTTGCAACAGCGCGGATTGCCGCGTTCATGCCCGGAGCATCGCCACCACTTGTTAAAACTCCGATTCTTTTAATATTTGACATAAAAAACACCTCGACTCTCTACATATTATTGTAGCCTATTTTTTCAGTATTAGCAATGCTATTTTAATACTACATTTTCGCGACCCAAAAAGTCCTCAAGCCGTACGACAAGACGTACATCAGCATCAAGCATTATTCTCATTCGTTTTTTTGTATCTTCAACATAAACAATCGTTTCTCTGCTTCCCGGTAATGCTCGAAGAAGTCTTGATAAAACCTCAAATTTCTCGTCGCTTTGCGTTTTAACGCGAAGATATAGTTTCAGTTTATCAGTAACGCGCAAAGCCTCTTCTTCGATGCGACTACCATAATTTTCGATATTTCTAACCTCGTCACACACAATTTGCGGCGCTGAATTTTCGCGTTCACTCACTCTTCCTCGAATTGTTACCAAAGCATCTTGTCTAAGACTGCTCGCCGACCTTTCAAGTGTTTTTGGAAAAACTACAACCTCAAGTGAACCGCTTACATCTTCAAGCGTGACATAAGCCATAAGCGCATTTGAACGTGTTGATTTGGTTTTAACGCTTGATATCGAGCCTGCAATTAAAACAATGTCTCCGTCGTGATATTTGCTGTTCTCCTCTGATAATGCCGATATTCTGACGGTATTCAACTTTTTAAGCAAAGTTGTGTAATCATCAAGCGGATGACCGGAAAGAAACATTCCTGTTGTTTCACGTTCCATTGAAAGTAGTTCTTTTTTAGAAAATTCAGGGACATTCGGCAGTTCAACCGTATTTAAATCGTCGTCACCCGTCATTCCAAATAAGTCAATCTGACCCGCTATGTTCTTATTTTCATTATAAGAAATTGATTCTAAAATTTTTTCAACAACGTTAAGCTGTGCATTACGCGAGCCAAATGCATCAAACGCACCGCATTTAATTAAATTTTCAAGTGCCCTGCGATTCAATTGTCTTTTAAACATACGCTCACAGAAATCCTGAAGCGATGTAAATTTACCGCCACGTTCGCGCTCTGTTACAACTGAACGAATGAGTTCGCGCCCGATATTTTTAACCGCAACAAGACCAAATCTTATACTGTCGTCACTTACCGTAAATGTATCGCATGACTCATTTATATCAGGTGGCAAAACCGAAATTCCCATATCGCGGCAAAGCTCCATATACTCGGCAATTTTCCCGCTGTTGTCAAGTACCGATGTTAAAAGAGCCGCCATATATTCTTTCGGATAATGCACTTTCATATATGCTGTCTGATACGAAACTACTGCATAAGATGCTGCATGCGCTTTATTGAACGCGTAATTTGCAAAAGCAACAATTTCATCAAAAATTTCGTTTGCAATCTGTTCTGAAATTCCGTTGCCTACGGCACCTATTATTCCTTCCTCGGCGTTTCCTCGAATAAAGTTTTCACGCTCGCGCAGAAGTTCTTTTTCCTTTTTCTTTGAAATTGCACGACGCACCATATCAGCGCGACCTAGTGAAAAGCCTGCAACTGATTGGAATATGCGCATTACCTGCTCCTGATAGACAATGCAACCGTAGGTAACCTCAAGTATATCCTTTAAAATTGGGTGCTTGTACTTGATTTTTTCAGGGTGGTATTTACAATCTATATAGTGCGGAATCGAATCCATAGGACCCGGTCTGTAAAGCGCCACAATAGCTGTTATTTCTTCAATAGACTGTGGCTTCATACCAACGACAACCGATGTCATTCCTGCACTCTCAAGCTGAAACACGCCTGCTGTTTTACCTTGCGATAGCATTTCAAAGGTGAGTTCATCGTTATCTTGAATATCATT
The DNA here is from genome assembly GCA_045589235.1 of Eubacteriales bacterium. GTDB lineage: Bacteria > Bacillota > Clostridia > Oscillospirales > JAAYXM01 > RGIG7332. Next base: position 2,963 of record JAZNOR010000012.1, read on the forward strand.
TAAAGAAAAGCCTTTTCCTACAAGGCGTGCCGCATCGTGCAGCACAGTCAAATTTCGCAGACCCAAAAAGTCCATTTTAAGGAGCCCTAGCTGTTCAAGTGTTACCATAGTAAACTGTGTTACAACAGACTCATCATTTTTCGCAAGAGGCACGTATTCATAAACCGGAAGCTTTGTAATAACAACTCCTGCTGCATGTGTTGACGCGTGTCTTGGCATTCCCTCAAGAGATTTCGCCGTATCTATAAGTTTTTTGACAGCGGGATCTCCCTCATACATATCGCGAAGTGGCTTTGAAATATCAAGTGCTCGCTCAAGGGTTATGTGAAGCTCATTCGGAATCTGTTTTGCAACGACATCAACATCACCATAGGACATATTTAAAGCACGCCCTACATCACGCACTGCTCCTCTCGCCGCCATTGTACCAAATGTTACAATCTGTGCAACGCGGTTTTCTCCATATTTTCCAACAACATAGTCAATTACCTCCTGGCGACGAAGCACACAGAAGTCGATATCAATATCCGGCATACTAACGCGCTCCGGATTTAAAAATCGTTCAAAATAAAGGTCATATTTAATCGGATCTATGTCCGTTATATAAAGGCAATATGAAATAATACTTCCTGCCGCACTGCCACGCCCCGGGCCAACCGGAATACCCTTACCTTTTGCGTAATTGATAAAGTCCCATACTATGAGGAAATAATCAACATAACCCATTTGAGCAATGACAGAGAGCTCATAATCAAGTCGCTCTGCATATTCCTCCGATCCATATCGCTCATTTAGGCCCTTATAAGCCAGTGCTTTCAAGTAATCAAATGCATCCCCTGTGAAATCTTGTGGTAAATCAAATTGCGGAAGGTGGTGCTGCGTGAAATCAAACTCAACATTACAACGCGCCGCAATTATATTAGTATTCAAAAGTGCCTCAGGATGATTCGGAAAAAGGCTTTGCATTTCCTGCTCACTTTTAATATAGAACTCATCAGATGCGAACTTCATTCTATCAGGGTCGTCAACCGTTTTATTCATCTGAATACACATTAAAACATCCTGCATATATGCATCATCACGTGTGATATAATGTGCATCATT
>JAZNOR010000013.1:0-7724 GCA_045589235.1 Eubacteriales bacterium
GCTTGCATTAAATCCGATGTTCGGCGCAGCGGCAATGAGCTTGTCAAGCTTTTGCGTTGTGAGTAATGCATTAAGGCTTAATTTGTTTGATATAAGAAATTCTAAAGAAGATAAAAAAATTAAACGAAAGGCAGTGAAAAATATGGAAAAGATAATTAAAGTTGAGGGTATGATGTGCCCGCATTGCGAGGGCAGAGTGAAAAAGGCGCTTGAGGAATTAGACGGCGTAATTGAGGCGATTCCGAGCCATGTTGATGCTAAAGTTACGGTTAAGCTTTCAAAGGATGTTTCGCTTGATGTTTTATATTCTGCAATTGAAGCGCAGGGGTATACCGTTATAAAATAATTGACAAATTTTGATGAAACGCGTATAATGAAGTAAAATTAAATACAGGGGAGCTCGATATGTCGGGCTGAGAGGAAGTACAAAACTTCGACCCTTCAACCTGATGCGGATAATGCCGCCGTAGGAAGTCATAGCTTTGCTTTTAACGGATAAGTCTTAATCAGGCTTATCCGTTTTATTTTTGCGGAAAGGAGGTGTGGGGGCACAGGGGAGCGCCTGATGCCCTTTGAAATTTTGCGATGGGAACCCGTGTTTCGGGGTGAGAGGAGAAAAGGGATTCTCGACCGTGCGAAAGGAATTTTCTTTCGTAATTATTTACGAAAAGAGGAAAAATTAAATGAAGAAAGAAAGACTTTTACGACTTGTGGTTTTAGCAGTGCTTGTGGCGCTCGGAGTGGTAATTTCACCGATTTTGCGCGTTGAGGGAATGTGTCCGATGGCACATTTTATTAACATAACCTGCTCGGTGCTGCTCGGCCCGTGGTATTCCCTTGCATGTGCGACACTTATAGCAATAATTAGAATGTCGCTTATGGGAATTCCGCCTATTGCATTCACGGGCGCGGTTTTCGGAGCTGCACTCTCAGGAATATTCTACCGCGTATCAAAGGGAAATCTCCTGCTCGCTGTGCTCGGTGAAGTTATAGGTACGGGAATTATCGGCGCGATTGCCTCTTACCCGGTTATGACATTTTTCTGGGGCAAAGAGGGGCTGACGGCATTTTTCTATGTCCCGTCATTTATCGGAGGCACACTTATTGGCGGCACGATTGCTTACATATTCTTAAGAAAGCTTAAGAGCATCGGGAAACTTTCGGAATTCCAGGGAAAACTCGGTTGTAAAACTTATTAGGAGGAATATTATGATAAGCGAAATTCGTGAAAATGCACCGCTTATCCATGCGATAACAAATCCCATTTCAATAAATGCATGCGCTAATTTAACCCTCGCGCTCGGTGCTCGGCCTGTTATGGCTGAGCATCCGAGTGAGGTTTTGGAAATTGCAAAAAATGCTGATGCTGTGCTTATAAACTTAGGTAACATTACCGATGCGCGTAGAAAATCGGCTCTTAAAATGATTGGCTTAAATAAAAAATGCGTGCTTGATCTTGTCGGAATTTCTTGCTCAACATTTCGTTTTAACCTTGCAAGAAAGCTTATAAAAAAGCGCGTGCCTGAGATAATTAAGGGTAATTATTCCGAAATTGCAGCACTTATAAATGGACATAAAACGCGCGGTGTTGATGCGGAAAATATTACGGAGAAAGAAGTGATATCTTGTGCAAAGGCGCTTGCAGAAAAATACAAAACGGTTATTATGGCAAGCGGTAAGGTGGATATTGTAACCGACGGGAAGATACTTTATAAAATTAAAAACGGAACGGCAAGAATGGGAGAAACTACGGGTACGGGGTGTATGCTCGGAATGCTTTGCGCGTGCTTGCTATCTGTAGCTGCTCCGCTTGAAGCGGCAAAAGAAGCTTGCATAGCATTTGGAATATGCGGTGAGGAAAGTGATGAAAAAAACTTTGATCGAGACCTTATGTATAACATCCGCGGTTTAACGGATGAAAAAATAAATGATAAGAAAAGAGTTGAAACTTATGCTTGATACAAGCCTTTATTTTATAACTGACAGCAGCGGATTTTCAGAAGAAGAATTTTTAATAAGAGTTGAGGAAGCTCTGCACGGCGGCGTTACGATACTTCAACTGCGCGAAAAGAATAAAACGACAAGGGAATATATTTCTCTTGCCGAAAAGGTTCACGGCATTACAAAAAAGTACAATGTTCCTCTTATTATTGACGACCGCGTTGATGTAGCTTTGGCTGTTGATGCGGAGGGAGTTCACTTGGGTGCTGATGATATGGACATTGAAACTGCCCGAAAAATAATGGGAAAAGATAAAATAATCGGTGCAACTGCAAAAACCGTAGAGCGAGCAGTGAGTGCCTGCAACGATGGTGCTGACTATCTGGGAGTTGGCGCGATTTATCCAACAACAACCAAGGTTAAAACGAAAATAACATCTGTTGAGACGTTAAAAGAAATAGTTAAATCAGTTCACATTCCCGTTAACGCTATCGGGGGATTGAATAGCGAAAATGTTTATGTTTTAAAAGGGAGTGGAATTTCCGGAATATGTGTTGTTTCTGCAATTATGAAAGCAGATAACCCGTGCGATGAAGCAAGAAAACTAAAGGAGATTAAGTTATGAAATCAGTTCTAACAATTGCAGGCTCGGATTCGTCGGGCGGGGCCGGCATTCAGGCAGACATAAAAACGATGTGCGCGAATGGTGTGTATGCGATGAGTGCGATAACAGCACTTACTGCACAGAATACAATGGGAGTTACGGGTATTTATGATGTAACACCTGAGTTTTTAAAGGCGCAGATTGATGCAGTGTTTGAGGATATTGTGCCCGATGCCGTTAAAATCGGAATGGTGTCAAGCGCGCCTCTTGCAGAGGTAATTGCAAATAGTCTTTGTTATTACAATGCAAAAAATATAGTTTTAGATCCCGTTATGGTAGCGACAAGTGGGTCTGAGCTTATGAAATCAGATACCGCTGAAGTTCTTAGCGAAAGGCTTTTCCCTAAGGCATTGCTTATAACTCCGAATATATCCGAGGCACAGGTGCTGGCGGATATGAAAATTGTAAATAAAACCGATATGGAAAGGGCAGGAAAGAAGCTTTTTAATAAATACGGCTGTGCGGTGTTAATAAAGGGAGGACATTTAACGAATAGTGCAGACGACGTGTTGGTGCGTGATGAAATTATCTGGTTTGAAGGGGAACGTGTTGATAACCCGAATAATCACGGAACGGGATGTACACTCTCATCTGCAATTGCATCAAATTTAGCGCTAGGGTACGAGCTTTGCGATTCAATTTCAAAGGCAAAAGAATACATAGCCGGTGCACTCGCTGCAAATCTTAATTTAGGTCACGGTTCAGGGCCGCTAAATCATATGTATTTATTGTAATTTTTTTCTTTACATGTTATAATAATAACAACTAAACATAAGAAGAGGAAAATTATGAAACTCTCGATAGACAAATTAATAGAATTATCACACGGTGCGGTAAGAGTTGAGGAAAAGAACAATAAAATCAGCTTTTACAGATTCACCGAAGAGCAAGAGCTTCTTTATAAAAACTGCGGAAATGAGGGCTTTTATTTAAAAACTTTTGCACCTGCAGGGGTAAGTGTTGTGTTTAAAACAGACAGTACTTCGCTTTTTTTGAAATGCAATGTGCCGTTTGCTACGTCAAGAAGTTATTTTTCTGTTGATATATGCGTGAACGGAAAGCTAATTGGGGATATTAACAACTATAACGGTGCTGATATGTCAGGCAATTATACGACTGCAAATTATCCTAAAGGGTGCTTTGAAAAACGCTTCGATTTAGGAGATGGCGAAAAGAAAGTTTCTGTATACCTTCCGTGGTCCGTTTCGTTTGAAATTGAAGAGTTTTCAATTGATGACGGATGTTTTGCAGAGCCGATAACAAAAGATAAAAAAATGTTGATTTTCGGTGATTCGATTACTCAAGGATATGATATTTTGCATCCGTCAAAACATTTTACGCTGGCTTTAACTGATTATCTTATGGCAGATGGGTATAATAAAGCTATAGGCGGAGAGCAATTCGTGCCTTTACTGGCCGATACTGATGAGAATTTTGTGCCCGACTATGTTTTCGTGGCATACGGCACGAATGATTGGAGTATGGGCGAGAGATGCGTGTTTGAAAAAAATTGCAGAGAATTTTTTAATATACTCAGTAAAAAATATACGTCGGCAAAAATATTTGCAATTACTCCGATATGGAGAGCTGACAATGAAAAAGAGAGTAAATGCGGAGAATTTTTATCTATTGCAAATTATATCAAAGAGGTTACAAAACACCTGCAAAATGTGCACTGCATTGATGGAATTAACTTTGTTCCTCATTATGAGAATGTGTATGCGGATTTTAGACTTCACCCCAACGATGAAGGTTTTATTCATTATGCAAATAACTTGTGCGATGCTGTTAAGAAATATGTTTAAGGAGAATTGTTATGCTTGATTTTACGTATTATGCACCTACAAAAATTTATTTTGGAAAAGGCAAGGAAAAGGAAGTAGGAGAGATAATCAAAGGCTACGGATATAAGAAGATAATGATGCAATATGGTAAGGAAAGCATTAAAAAATCGGGTCTTTACGATACGGTTATTAACTCTCTTAAAGCTGCGGGAATCGAAGTTGTTGAGATGGGCGGTGTTGAACCGAATCCAAAGTTATCCTTTGTTTATGATGCGATTGAGGTTGCGCGACGCGAGGAAGTTGAGCTTATTTTATCCGTCGGCGGCGGAAGTGTGCTTGATTCATCCAAGGCTACTGCAAACGGCGTAAAATATAATGGCGATGTGTGGGATTTATTTGAGCGCAAGGCTGTATCAGAAGGTGCTCTTCCAGTTGCTTGTATTTTAACTCATTCCGCGGCAGGCAGTGAAATGAGCGCATCCTGTGTTATTACCAATATGGAAATTAATATGAAACGCGGTATGTCAAATGAATATAACCGTTGCCTGTTTTCGATTATGAATCCTGAGCTCACCTATACCGTGAGCAAGTATCAGACCGCGTGCGGAATTGTTGATATTATGATGCACACGCTCGAACGATATTTCACCGTCTGCCCCGACACCCCGCTTACAGACGGAATTGCGGAAGCTATTTTAAAATCTGTGGTTTCAGCAGGTAAGGTTGTTATAGAAAACCCCAATGATTATGAGGCTCGCGCTACGATTATGTGGGCATCTTCACTCTCTCACAATGATCTTACGAGTTGCGGAAGAGAAAATGCCCTTGCGGTACATCAGCTTGAGCACGCGCTTAGCGGTGAATATGATGAGATTGCGCACGGCGCAGGTCTTGCGGTGCTTTTCCCTGCATGGGCGCGACTCGCTTATAAGGAAAATCCAAAGAAATTTGCGCGTCTTGCCAGATCTGTGTTTGACATAACCGAAAAAGATGATGAAAAAGCGGCGATTTTGGGAATTGATGCTCTTTCCGACTTCTTTAAAGAAATTGGTATGCCGCAGAAAATTTCGCAGTTCGGTGTGCCTGAAAGTGCGCTTCCGCGCCTTGCAGAGCTCTGCACATTCGGAAAAACTCGCAAAGTTAAAAGCTTAATCACTCTTGATTATGATAAGATACTTGAGGTTTTTGAAAATGCGTTTTAATTTGGAGGATAAATATGTCTAAACTCACTTATCTCGCGCGCCGCATTTCAAAGCTTAATTTAAGTGGTATGCGCGATAGAATTGATGAAGCGCATAAGCGCTCGGGCAAACCTAAATTTTTAATATTTCTGGATATGATAAATTGCGGAATCCGTTATCAGGCAGGATATATTGAATATGTTATTTACGGAATGTATGATATGAATGCAAAGCAGAGAAAAACCGTGCTTACTGCAGGAAAAAATAACCGCTACGTTGCGGCTCTTAATTTAAAGCGCGATTGGGACTTCTTTGAGAATAAAATTAAGTTTTTGAATACCTTCCGTGAGGAGACCGCGCGCGATTTTATCGATTTAACGGTTGCTAGCTTTGATGAGTTTAAAGCTTTTGTTGCAAAACATCCAACGTTTATGGCGAAGCCGTATGATGGAATTTGCGGTAAAAATATTGAAAAGATAAATTCTGACGGGCAGGATTTAAAAACACTTTACGACGGATTTAAAGAATCCGGTCAAACGCTTTTGGAGGAGGTTATCCGTCAGCACGAAGATGTCAGCAGGCTAAACCCGTCGGCAATCAACACGATTAGAATTGTAACGATTGTTAAAGATAATGTTCCGCACATAGTATTTTCAGGGCTTCGTTGCGGTAGAGCAGGAAGCGTTGTTGACAATTTTGTAGCGGGCGGAATGACTGTGCCTATTGACATTGAAACAGGAATTATACATAATCCGGCGGTTGATAATGCAGGAAATGTGTATCACATTCATCCGGACACTAAAATTCCGTTTGACGGCTTTAAGATGCCGAATTGGCAGGCATGCTTAGAGCTTGCAAAGCGTGCTGCAATGCGCGTTGAAACGGTAAAATACGTCGGCTGGGACTTGGCATCAACACCGGATGGCCCGATACTTGTTGAAGGAAACCATTTCCCCGGGCAGGTGCTTTATCAATTAAAGGCGCAGACACCCGATAAAATCGGTATGCTTCCGAATTATGAAAAGGTTATTCCGTACAGTAAACTTAAAAAACTAAAATAGGAAAGAGAGGTAAATGTTACCTCTCTTTTTGTTTATATTAACAAGTCACTTTAAATTAAGACTTTTATTTTTGTTAAACATTTAACGAAAAAGGTATTCACAAATTATACAGACCGTGTTAAAATATTAACAAATAGTATAATGAGATAATAGAACTAATATTCCAAATGAGGGGTGAATGATTTGAAAATAACGATTTGTATCGGAAGTTCATGTCATATTAAAGGTTCGCGTCAGGTTGTTGAAACGTTGCAAAAGCTTGTTGCGGAAAATGGTGTTGCTGATAAAATTGAGCTTGGCGGAACGTTTTGTTTAGGAAAATGTCAGCAGGGCGTTTGTGTTATGGTGGATGATACATTCCACTCTGTTACTCCTGCAAATGTTGAAATGTTCTTCAATAAAGAAATTTTAGCGAAGATTTAAATGAAATGGAGGCGACGGTCGTGCCGAATTGTTTGACTCTTAAAAAATCCAACTGTAAAAACTGCTATAAGTGTATTCGCCATTGCCCGGTAAAAGCAATTAGATTTTCGGCAAATCAAGCGCATATTATGGAAGATGAATGTATTCTTTGCGGTCAATGCTTTGTTGTTTGCCCGCAGAATGCAAAGGAAATAGTAAACGAAACTGAAAAGGTAAAGGTTCTTTTGCAGACCGGTGCTCCTGTTGTTGTAAGCCTTGCTCCCTCGTTTGTTGCAAATTACGACGGGGTTGGAATATCTTCAATGCGCGAGGGTCTTAAAAAGCTTGGCTTTTATGATGTTGAAGAAACAGCAGTTGGCGCAACGATTGTTAAGAATGAGTATGAAAGAATGTTAAACGAAGATGGCCGAGATATTGTTATCTCCTCATGCTGTCATTCGATAAATTTGATGATTCAAAAATATTTTCCGGCTGTGATTCCGTATCTTGCGGATACACTGTCTCCAATGCAGGCGCATAGTCTTGATATAAAAAGACGCATTCCGAATGCAAAGGTTGTTTTTGTTGGTCCCTGCGTTGCAAAAAAAGATGAAGCGCAGCGATATAGCGGAATAACAGACGCAGTTCTTACATTTGAAGAGTTAACCCATTGGTTTAAAGAAAACGGCGT
>JAZNOR010000014.1:0-26153 GCA_045589235.1 Eubacteriales bacterium
GGAAGCATTGGTTTTGAAGCCATATTTTTCGTAAATAGTGCATCAAAAAATGCCGCAATACGCCAGTATTACGGCATTTTTGTTCTTTCTCTTAACATAAAATCTGATTTTCAAAACTGTTTTTCACCCTGAAAAGTTGAATTTTGGATGAAGTTCAAGTAAAACCTGCCTCATAATCCTGACGGATATGAGGCAGATTTAATGCAGAAATTCGCCAAAAGGCGCTTTTTCAGGGCAATGCTTCCTTATCTGGTTGTGGCTAACCCCCGATTGTTTAATCAGTATAATGATATATATTGTCAGTTAAGTATGTAATATCATAATGGCTTGAATTTGGTTCGGATGTGAAATACACATAGTAATCGCTTCCGTCGGGCATACCGTAGCTTTGCAGAAATAAAACCCTTCCGTCTTCAATGTGGGCGAGGTTGTCGCAGGAAAGTATGCGGTTAAAGCCTGATAGCTCAACTGATTCGCCTGCATTGTGTGTTTTAAGTAAGTTAAGTGCAACACTTTCAATTTGAGGCGAGATGACTTTAAATTTTAGATCTCTGTATTGACTCGGCAAGAACAGCGACGAGTATAAAAAGAATCCTATTAAAACAACAACGGAAAGCCATCTTTCTCTTTTGAGCAAGAAGCAAACAAAGAAAATGAGTAAAATAAGATATATCGGATAGTCAAATACAGATAAAGGGCCAAGCTTGTTCCAAAGCGCAGATGAACAAATTTGGCGAATACCATATATTATTATAAAGATAAAAACAGAAATCCGCGATGAAAAGATCTTTTCCATAACCCTCACCTCGGGGTAAGTATAGCATAAAACAAAGCACTTTGCAAACCTCGTGATGCACGGCGTGAAGAGTAGGGAATGAGAATGGCAGAAAGAGAAAAATAAAAACAATCGGGGACTAACCGATTGTTTTGTTATAGTCAGGTGAATCGCGCGTAGTAACATATTCTACCTCACCGTTTGAATAGACCAAATATGTTTCCGTGGCAGAGGTTGCGCCACCGCCTGAATTATAGTACCAAACGCTGTCATCCTGAATGATTGCGTAGCCGTTACGTGCTGTTATTTTATATTTGCCATAGAGCCGAACTTGCGTATTCGGTGCATATTTTTCAATAAGCTTGGGAGCTTGTTCTTCAATAAGCGGGAAAATTACCACGCGAGTAAATGCGCGATTGACAGCATAATATGCAGGCAAGCTTGAAATCACAACCGCAACGGAAAGAATAAAAAAGACTAATGCACGCCAAGGTCGTTTCGCAATAATCAATATTCCTATGTAAATAAAGGGGAAGATGAGTAGAATTTGATGAAAGGCAACTAAGCCAAAGAAAAACATATTATCAAAGAAGAGATAAATTGCGAAAAACATCATTAAATATATAAAAAGTAAAACTGCAAAAGTCCAATTTGATAAAAGTATTTTTCTAACCTTTTCCATAACCCTCACCTCGGGTTAAGTATAGCATAAAACAAAGCACTTTGCAAACCTCGTGACGCACGATGGGTAGAGCGTGGAATTGACAAATACGAGGGAAAGAACTATTTATGGAACCAAATAAAAACCCCCGATTGTTTTGTTAATCGCAAGTATCTTCGTCATCGCACGAAATATAGATTTCCTCACATTTTTGCTGAGCTTTCTGCAATTTCTCAATCACGTCTGTCACTTCGTTAAATAGCTCAAAATACATCTTTTTGTAAATACTCATTTTTTACACTCCTGAAAATTAAAAAGTGCGCAGCATGATGCTACGCACGAAAAATGCATAGCTCCGCTTGCTGCGATACAAACTTCACTTCCATAATTGGTATATGAAAATAGAGCATGCATTTTTACCAAAAGATAAAATACACTCTTACAAAGAAAAATATTCAGTTTGTGTGACAAAATTATTCTGACATAAAGGAAAGTGAATTGTAAGAAAAACTCCCTCTTGTTATTGCATGTTTTTTGTTGTATACTATTTAAAAAGGAGAGGATAAAAATGTTAACCGATGCAAAAATTAAATTTATTGAATTTATGATGAGTGCAGATGTTCTGCGCTTTGGCGATTTCGTTACTAAAAGTGGGCGTAACACCCCGTATTTCGTAAATACGGGCAATTATAAAACAGGACTTCAAACCTCAAAGCTCGGCGAATTTTATGCAGAGCTTGTTAAAAACACAATCGGCGATGACTTCACCGCGATGTTCGGCCCGGCATACAAGGGTATTCCGCTTTCCGTTTCAACAGCGGGCGCGCTCGCAAGAAATTACGGAATTGACAAGCCCTTTTTCTTTAACCGCAAGGAGGTTAAGGACCACGGCGAGGGCGGCGCAATTGTAGGCTACAAGCCGCAGGACGGTGACAAGATTATCATTATTGAAGACGTTATCACCGCAGGCACTGCAATCCGCGAAACGATGCCGATTCTCCTCGGTGCAGCCGATGTTAAGGTGTGTGATATGTTCATTTCGGTAAATCGCTCTGAGGTAGGTAACACTCCGGGCAAGACCGCAATTGACGAGGTCTGCGAGGAATTTGGAATAAAGGTTCATTCACTCGTGTCCGTTATGGATATCCGCGAGTATTTAAGCACACTTCCTGAGTATAAGGACCTGCTCCCGAAGATGGATGCTTATATGGAAAAATATTGCGTGTTATAAGAATAATCACCTCGGCACATACTGTAGCTGAGGTGATTTTTTATGGATCGTGACAGAAAAGAAGATAAGGTAATTTTATATGAAACGCACCCGCGCCTTGAACCGGGCGAGGACCATAAGAAGAACAAATTCACGCCATACGACGAAGCCGAGAAAATGATCGACCACGACGACGAGAAGAAATAGCTAACGCCCCTACACAAAAATTTGAAGAGAATACCAATCATGTAGGGGCGTGCATCGCACGCCCGCAAAAAAAGACGCCCGTAGGCGTCTTTTCCTATTTTTCGAGGAATCTTATTTTGTTCCGATAGAGTGAAATAAAGAGGAAAACCGTAACCGCAAGTGACATAACCTCGGCAATCGGGAACGACCACCAGAAGGCAGGGAGGCTTATCTTCGCAAGCAGATACGCCGCCGGCAAAAGCACAACGAGCTGGCGCATAAGTGAAATGATAAGGCTGTAGCTACCGTAGCCGAGCGCCTGGAACATTGTTGAGAACATAATGCAAACCGCCGCAACAGGGAAGCAGAGCGAAATTGTGCGCAATGCAGGAACGCCTGTTGAAATAAGCGTCGGGTCATTGTTAAAGAGCGCAATAAGCGGCTCCGGAATGAGCCAAAAAAGAAATGTTCCGCACGCCATAATAACGCAGGCGATGATTGCAGACAGCTTTAAACACTCTAAAAGTCTCGCCTTATAGCGCGCACCGTAAGAGTAGCCCATAATCGGCATCGCGCCGTGCGTCATACCGAACACCGGCATAAATACAAACGACTGAAGCTTGTAATATACACCGAGAACGGAAACTGCGATTTCACCGAATGCAGTTAAAATTCCGTTAAGACAGCTAATGAGCACCGAGCCGATTGACTGCATAACAATAGACGGAAGACCGACTACATAAATATCCTTGATTGTTTGCATGTGCATTTTAAAGCCTTTAAATGAAATGTCAACCTCGTGCTTTTTGAAAAATGCAATGTAAATTGCAACGATGCACGCGATAATCTGACCTGCAACCGTTGCGATTGCCGCACCCTTTACGCCGAGCGCGGGAACAGGGCCCAAGCCGAAAATGAAAATCGGGTCTAAAATTATGTTCAGAACAGCGCCGAGGAGCTGGAGGAACATCGGGATAATCATATTTCCCGTAGCCTGAAGAATTTTCTCAACAGCTAAGTGGAGCATGATGCCGAGCGAGAAATAAACAACGATGTTAGAATAGTCGCAAGCCATTGTAAAGAGTTTTTCTGATTCCGCAAAAAGAGAATAGAACGGCTTTGTGAAAAATAGGGCTAAAATACATACAAAAACCCAGCTTAAAGCGGCGAGCACAATTCCGTGCATTGCAGCGTTTGAGGCGTCATCTTTGCGCTTTTCGCCAAGTCGGCGCGAAACGAGAGAGTTTACGCCGATTGCAGTGCCCACGCCGAGCGCCATAACAAACATCTGAACAGGGAACACAAGCGAAACCGCGGAGAGCGCCGTTAAATCATAGCGTGCAACGAAAATACTGTCAACAACGTTATAGAGCGCCTGAATGAGCATGGAAAACATACTCGGAAGCGACATTGAAATGAGAAGCGGGAGAACTCTCTCCGTTCCCATCTTGTTTTCTTTTAAATTATTCATAAAACTTTCTCCTTAATGTAGGAGCGTGCATTGCACACCCGTTATTATTTATCACAACAAAAAAATAGTATACCACAACTGAGCGTATAAGGCAAGCTTCTTGACAGTAAATTAAGGATATGTTACTATAAATAAAAAGAAAAGTAAAAGGATTTGATGCAAATGTCAAGCATTTTTAAAGAGCAAATCGTAAAGAGCGAGGAAAGCCGGGCGGTATATATTAAAAGAGGCTTAATCCTTGCAGGGGCAATTGCGCTCGGCGCAATAATTCTTCTTATTCCCGCGTTTTTCGCATTTGTACCGATATTCCTTTTCTTAGATGTTTTTCTCGCGTGGTATTTATGGCGCAACTGCGCGGTTGAATTTGAATATTATATCGGCGATGAATATATGGATGTGTCGAAAATTTACGGTAAGAGCAAAAGGAAGAGCATCGACTCAATTCACATGCGCTCAATCCGTGAAATTTCGCCCGTTACCAAAACAATTCGCGAGTTAAAACGCGAGTTTAACACGGTTTACGACTGCACAGGCAGCAGCGAAAATGACCTTGCAGTTTACTATAACGGAACGGGTGAGGACGGAAGCTGTGTGCTGCTTTTCTCACCGAATGAGAAAATAATTGATGCGCTAAAGCTTACCGTTCCGATGAGCGCGTGGAAAAATGTATAAACTACCGCATCGCGCGCCCGATGCTGATAAATTCGCGTGTGGAAGAGCACTTTTAATCTGCGGAAGTGAACGATACGTGGGCGCACCGTTCTTTGCGGCACTCTCTTGTGTGAAAGCGGGGTGCGGGCTCACTTATTTAAGCGTACCCGATGAAATTTTCCCGATTCTGGCAGGGAAATTAAATGAGCCGATTTTTATTCCGCGTGATGAAATTTCATTTAATTTTGATGCCTATCTCATCGGCTGCGGCTTGGGTCGCGATGCAGATGAGCTTTGCGAAAATGTTATTTTAAATGCACCGGCACCGACGGTTGTCGATGCCGATGCGCTTTACTTTTTATCTAAAAATCAAGAGATGCTGAAATCCGCCAAAGGAGCCAGAATACTAACTCCGCATAAGGGCGAATGGGCGCGCTTTAACTGCGCAAATCCTGCAGGCTTTGCAAAAGAATATAACTGCGTTTTGGTTTTAAAAGGTGCGCCAACGCGTATATATTTTCCCGACGGTTCGATGTATGAGAACACAACGGGCAACTGCGGCATGGCAAAGGGCGGCAGTGGCGACGTGCTCGCAGGTATGATTTGTGCCTTTTTAGCGCAGGGCTTAAAGCCCGAAGATGCCGCAACTTCAGGCGTTTATTACCACGGATATTTCGGCGATTTAGCGCGAGAAGAATTCGGCACGCTTTCAATGACGCCAACGGATATTATAAATAAAATTAAGTTGTAGGAAGAAATTTTTCTTTCTAACTTGACAAAACCATATTTTAAAAGAAGGAAAAGTGAATGGAAGAGATAGTAAGTGCATCTATTCAAGCCGCTGCAACGGTTTTGGCTGCTATTATTGGCGTTACCTATGCAGGGAAAATTGTAAAGAAGACAACAGAGAAACAATTTTTTAATTATGCGGATAAAAATCATAATTTGCATAAAGTTATGCGTAAAGCCAAGAAAAGTATTACAGTTATTGCTAATTGTGGTGATAAATTCTTAAAAAATTATTGCAACAATTTGATACACTATATAAAAAAAGGAGTACAGATTAACTTTTTGTTGCTTGATATCAAAAATTATACTTATATGGATATATATACAACAGGAAAAAATAATGCTGATTACGATGCTTTGGAAAAGTCTTTGCAAATTTTAGCTAAATTAAAGCGACAGAACCCTGATAAAGTAGCAATAAAGGTTTTTAATTATGTATTAACAACATCTTATATCGGAATAGATTTAGAGCAAAATCTATTTGATAATACTTGGCCGGAAACGACGCTGATTCAAGTTATGCCATATCAATTTAACACATGCCCTGAGGAGTGTCCTATAACGTATATTACACCTCGGGAAAAAAAGCAATTTCAAAGTGTTGTTGATAGTATATTTGAAATATGGGATTGTGGTGAAACGGTGAACTTAGATGATTATTTAGCGCAAGTTGCTGAACTTAAAACGCCTAAAGTCAATAATCAATAACGAGAGTCAATCTTTTGTGCTGAGTTATGCTGGATATTACATTTATACACCCAACTTAAAAAAATTTATCAAATAGATAAAAAGTGAAGAATTAATGAATAACTGCAATTATTTACTTTGCAGATGGCATTTAAATCTTAAATCCCTCATATTTTGAAATATGAGGTGATTAACTTGAAAAGAATTTTACCGTTTATACTGCTTATTTCACTTTGTGCGTGCGCAAAGCCCGATACATCGGCATATAACGAGTATCGCGGCCGCGACGTTTTGATAGAAGCGCGCATAACGCAAAAGGGCGAGGAGCTTGAAAATGTGTATCGCGTGAGATATGACGGTAATTCGGAATGTGGCACGGTGACGATACTTGAGCCTGAAAGCATTTCGGGAATTTCAGCGCGCGTTGAAGAGGGAAAAGCAAATTTTGACGATATAATTCTGTTAACCGAGGAGCCGTCGCCACTCGGCGCGATACAGAGAGTGCTGAATGCGTGGCAAAATGAGCCGATTGAATACGGCAGTGACGGCGGGAACACCTTGCTGGTGTTTGAAAATGTGCGATGTGCGTTTTCTGAAACGGCGCCGATTTATTCAGAGATACTGCTTGACGGGCGAGAGGTCCTTCACGTTGAGTTTATAAAAAGCGAGGTTAAAAAGTGAGCAAAGACAGAGCATGGGTAGAGATAAATCTAACCGCTATTGAAGAAAATTACAAAGAGCTTACTCGAATATGCGGCGTGCCGCCGATTGCGGTAGTTAAGGCAAACGGCTATGGCCACGGGGCTGTGAGCGTTGCAAAAGCGTGTGAGAGGGCAGGAGCTGAAATTCTTGCAGTTGCGTGCATCGACGAGGCGATAGAATTATACGAAGAAGGTGTAAGAGCGCGAATTTTAGTCTTTGCGCCCACCGCGCGCGAGCGAATGCGTGAACTTTCAAAATTCGGCTTTATTCAGTCGATAACATCGCTTGAATATGCAAAAATACTGCGCGAAACAGCACCTGATGTAACCGTGCATATCAAAGTGGATACGGGTATGGGAAGGCTTGGTATCAAAACAGCAGGTGAGGCGCGCGATATCGCAAAGCTTCTCAACGTTGAGGGAATTTTCACTCATCTTGCCGATGCAGATAATCCCGACCTTTCGTATACCGACCATCAGCTTGATCGCTTTGATGAAATTGTAAATGCATTAAAAGAGGATTACGGCATAACATTTAAATATTACCACGTTGCAAATTCTTCTGCTGTATTGCATAGCGAACGTGCATTGTCATACGGGCTGTGCAGACCGGGAATTTTGCTCTACGGCGTGTATCCTGACGAGAGAAAAAAATATAATTTCACCCCTGCAATGTCACTCTGCTCAAGAGTTTGTGATGTGCGCGAGGTGAAGTGCGGCGAGACCATAAGCTACGGAAGATGCTACACGGCGCAGCGTGATATGTGCGTTGCAGTGCTTCCGATCGGCTATGCAGACGGGTTAAACCGCGCGCTATCCAATCGCGGTGAGGCGTATATAGGCGGTCGCAGATACCCGATTGTGGGCAGAATATGTATGGATTTATGTATGGTCGACGTTACTGACCATCCTGTTAATGTCGGTGATGTGGCGGAGCTTTTCGGTGAGCATATATCGGTAAACGAGCTCTCAGATATGCTGGGCACGATACCGTATGAAATAATAACCGTTGTTGGCAAGAGAATCCACCGTGAATGTGTAACAAAAAAATAAAGCACAACATAGTATGAACTGCGCGAGAAAAATATTTTTGAATTTATGATTAAAAAGCACAAAGCTGTGGGAAAAATATAGTTACAACTATATTTTCTGCGGAGAGTGAATTGCGTGGAGCATACAATAAAAAGGGGAGATATATACTACGCCGACTTAAGTCCTGTCGTCGGAAGCGAGCAAGGGGGAATCCGCCCGGTGCTCATAATACAAAACGATGTGGGCAATCGCCACAGTCCGACGGTTATAGCGGCGGCAATCACATCGCAGATTAACAAGGCGCGTCTGCCAACGCATATCGAGCTTGGCGCACGAAGCTTTGGTCTGTCTAAGGATTCGGTAATTCTCCTCGAGCAAATCAGGACGATAGATAAAAAAAGATTAAAGGAACGTATGGGAAGATTGGATGAACGCCTTATGCAGCTCGTTGACGATGCTATAGCAGTAAGCTTTGGGCTCGACGTTCAGTAGGAGGGAAAGATATGAGAATAAAGGTAGTAAGCACGGTTTTAATTGTAGCAATGCTTGCGCTCGGCGCATTTGCCATCGCCACTCAATACGGAACACAGAGTGATCCGCTCGTAAGCCTCAGCTACATAAATGATGTGCTAAAGCCAAGTCTTATGTCCGAGGTGGACAAAGTGTCGGAAAGCATTGAAAGCTACGAGGGCAGAGTGGATAAGAAGATAGACGAGGTAGTTGACAGAATGAGCGCTGAAATTTCTGATGCTGACCTCGATGCAGTTGCCGCCGCGGTGCCGACGGGGGTAAAACCGAGCGCGCCGTTTAATATGGTAACGCTAAATGCAGGTAATTCGATAACGATAAAAGAGGGAGCAGAAATTCTCTCACGCGGCGAGCTTAAATTAAGCGGCACGGTAATCGACACAACAGCGGGCACGGAGGAGAGCAGCAAAATCTCTGCAAATCATATGTGCACAGTGTTGAGCACTGCAACGGTGAGTGCAACAAAAAGCACAACCGTGTATATCCGCGGCGATTATATGAAGTATTAAAAAAGTCCTTCCTCAAAAGAGGAAGGACTTTTTATATAATTTTCATAATCAAATCAACAACATACGCCACTGCGCAAGAGGTAATGGCAACGGTTAAAAGCCCTTTTTCAAGATATGCCAACCCTACGGCAACTGCAGTTGCGCAAACGGCAGGAATAACACTTCCTGTCGAGTAAAAAACAGATGGGAAGGTCATCGCGGCGAGCACCGCATACGGAATGTAGAACAAAAACGACTTTATGAATTTGCTCTTTATTTTTCCTCGCACGAGGGCGAGAGGAACCATACGGATTAAATATGTAATCCCTGCCATAACGATTAAATTCAGCACTAAATTATTCATCTTCACCATCCTCTACGGGGTGGCGCACAGCACCGTAGAGTGATGCGATGAGCGCGCAGATAATAATTGAAAATCCGCTTGAAATAAAGTTGAAAACAGGGAGATAATATAAAATCATACTCAGCCCTACCGCTATGAGAATAACCTTTAAAATCGGCTTGAACTTCTTTGCAGGCGGGATGATAATCGCGATGAACATACCGTAAATTGCTACGCCCAGGCACGCGGTAATTGACGCCGGCAGAATGTTACCTGCAACCGCGCCAAGTGCGGTGCCGAGCGCCCAACCGAAGTACGGAAGCGTCATAAGGCCTAAAAAATATTTCGCGCCAACGTCGCTCTCCTTCGAGCTTGCAACGGCGAAAATTTCATCGGTATTGCCGAAAGCCAGAAGTGCCCGCGTGAATCGATTGACGGATGGCGAAAATTTTTGAGTTAAAGAGAGAGACATAAGCGCGTATCGCGCGTTTATAACGAGCTGAGTGAGCGCCATTTCGAAAAGAGCCCCACCGGAGAGTATTAAATTAAGCCCTGCAAATTGCCCTGCAGAGGTTAAATTCGTCATAGAAATTAAAATTGCAATATATACCGGCACGCCGCCTGCAACTGCGGCTATTCCAAACGTGAATGAAACGGAAAGATAACCGAGCGCAATCGGGATACCGTCAGATAGCCCGCGCTTAAAACTGTTTTCCATAAAAAGACCTCGCATAGAATAATGAAAATATTATAACACCATAAAGTGCAAATTGCAAATGTCTGTTTAATAAAAAACTTGATTTTACGCTCAAAATATAGTATCATAATTTTAATAATGTATTGGTGGTGTTAACGTTGAAAAAAATTAAAGTTATGACGGTTTTCGGCACACGTCCAGAGGCGATTAAAATGGCGCCTCTTCAGCTTGAGCTTAACAAGCACCATGAAATCGAACCGCTTTGCTGCGTTACTGCTCAGCACCGCGAAATGCTAGATTCCGTTTTAGATATTTTTAACATAAAGCCGGATTACGACCTTAATATTATGGCTCCGCGTCAGACTCTTGCAAGCATTACAACAAAGATTTTAGACGGGCTTGACAAGGTTTTAACCGAAGCGAAACCCGATATCGTGCTCGTGCACGGCGACACTTCAACAACCTTTGCAAGCTCGCTTTGCGCGTTCTATCACGGCGTTAAAGTGGGCCATGTTGAGGCAGGTTTGCGTTCATTTGATAAATTCTCGCCGTTTCCTGAGGAGATTAACAGAAAACTCACGGGCAATATTGCAGATTTGCACTTCTCGCCGACGGTTAATAACAAAAACAACTTAATTCGCGAGAATATAACCGAGGAAATTTTTATTACGGGCAACACGGTAATTGATGCGCTTAAAACAACCGTGCGCGATAATTACGAATTTAAGGCGGAATCGCTTAAAGCTATTGATTTTGATAAATACAGAACTGTGCTTTTAACCGCGCATCGCCGCGAAAATTACGGAAAACCTATGGAAAATATAATGAACGCTGTGCGTGATATAGTCGAGGCAAATCCGGATATCCAGGTAATCTACCCCGTTCATTTGAGTCCTGCTGTTCGCGATACGGTGTTCCCGATGCTTGATGGCGTGGAGCGAGTGCATTTAATCGACCCGATTGATGTTGACGATATGCATAACCTAATGGCACGCAGTTACCTTATTTTAACCGACTCGGGCGGCTTACAGGAAGAGGCACCGAGTCTCGGCAAGCCGGTTCTCGTGCTCAGATGTGAAACCGAGCGTCCGGAGGCGGTTGAGGCAGGAACGGTTAAAATTGCAGGCGTTGAGCGCGAAGTTATTTTTGATATGGCAAATGAGCTTTTGAATAACTCAGCCGCATACGAAAAGATGGCAAAAGCCGTTAACCCATACGGTGACGGTGAGGCATCACGTCGCATAGTTGAAGCGATTATATGGAAATTCACGGGTGAAGGTGAAAGACCTGCTGATTTTTAAATTGAAAGGAGAGGACCGCTATGAAGAAGCCGATGTCGTTTTTTAAGCTTTCGCTTATTTCGATTCTTGCCCTTCTCGGCAGTGTTCTCCTCTTTTCTTTTTTAGGCTCGTGGCACGTGTCGCCGAATTTTGCGCAAATCCCGGAGGAAACGCCGGAGGTTGAGCGCACCGAAAATCCGGACTATGTCCGGCTGGATGTAACCCCCTCCAATGTGCAGAGTGTGGTGCGTGAGCTGGCCCGCCCTGCGGAGTATTACGTTGAGTCTAAAAGCTCTCTTTTTTATGACGGAAAAACAGTTACGTATCCGCGTCGCAGGTGGGTTAAAAATTCGGTTTCGCGCGTTGACATCTACAATTACTACGGCAACCTCACGATGAGCGCGATAATTGACGCGGAAAATGCGTATTACTGGTATGGCGGTGCATCGCGTTACATCACGCTTCCAAAGGGCAACTTCGATGCTGAAAATGAACAGATGATGATGGATTATACCG
This sequence comes from Eubacteriales bacterium, assembly GCA_045589235.1. Classification (GTDB taxonomy): domain Bacteria; phylum Bacillota; class Clostridia; order Oscillospirales; family JAAYXM01; genus RGIG7332. The sequence continues at coordinate 12,016 of JAZNOR010000014.1, forward strand.
ACCTTTTAGAACTCCCGTCGCACGCGATAAAAAACGCGTACCTCGTGCGATACGAGGGCGAAACATGCATCTATACGGAGGCTCTGCGTGATGACGGAACTGTTGAAAAATATTGGATCTCGGTAAATGACGGTCTGCTTCGTCAGGGGCAGATGCTGAGAGAGAATGAGGTTGTGTATTCGTTTTTGCAGATGAAGCTGGATGTTGCGCCGCAAAATGATGATTATTTCACTTTGCCTGACAGAACGGTTGTAAAATAGGTGCTTTTATGTTTAAATTTCTTGAAAATGCAGAGTGTCTGTGGGATAAGTTAAAAAAAGAAACCCGCCCGATTGTGCTCTACGGAATGGGTGACGGTGCGGAGAAAATTATGCGCGTGCTGGATGGGCTTAACCTTTCGGTGCGCGAGATTTTTGCGTCTGATGAGTTTGTGCGCGGTCATTTCTGGCACGGATATAAGGTGCGCAAATTCTCTGAAATTCTCGAGCTGTATGACGATTTTATAATTTTAGTCGCATTCGGAGTGCACGATGACCCCACAATGGAGCGCATTTTCTCTATGAGCGAAAAATATGAGCTGTACGCGCCTGATGTTCCCGTTGTGGGTGATGGGCTCTTTGATTTAAATTATGTACGTGAAAATGAAAAAGAACTAAATGAAGTTTACGAAAAATTATCGGATGATAAGTCGAGAAAAGTTTTTGAAAACACACTTTTATATAAGATAACGGGTGAAATTAAATATTTAAAGCTAATGGAAAGCGAGCCTCGCGAGGTATATGAAAATCTGCTTAAACCAACAGGAGAAGAGCATTACGTTGATTTAGGTGCGTATGACGGCGATACAATCCGTGAGTTTTTGTCGTTTGCAAAAAGTGCAAAAAAAATAACGGCACTTGAACCCGATGCGCGAAACTTTAGGAAATTACTCGAAAAAACCGAGGGGGTAAATGCAATAAACGCAGGCGCGTGGTGCTGTGATACCGAGCTGGAATTTGCAACACGCGGCGGGCGAAATTCACGCGTCGGCAAGGGTAAGTTAATTCAGATGCGTGCAGTTGATTCCGTGCTGGAAGGTGAGCGCGCGGATTTAATTAAATTCGATGTCGAGGGTGCTGAGCGAGAAGCGCTGCTCGGCGCGGAAAACACAATTAAAGTGCATAAGCCGAAGCTCTTCTGCGCGGTATACCACAGAAACGAGGATATTTTCGCCATTCCGCTTCTCATTTTAAAATTAAATCCTGATTATAAAATTTACCTGCGCCATTATCCGTATATCCCCGCGTGGGAAACAAATGTGATAGCAATATAAAAAGCCTTGATGACTGGTCATCAAGGCTTTCGTCGTCTTTACGGAAAAAATAAATTGCAAGAAAATGTAGGGCGGAGAAGAAAAAAACTACTCATATCCCAAAGTATAACCCCTCATCAAACTAACAAATGAGTAGCAGAAATAAAAGGAAGCAGTTTTGGGGATATCGGGTGAGCAGTACTCTCAACCCCTGCAAAGTTTGAATAAACTGGCGGGCAATGCGCGCCTGAAAATACAACGAAAACCACGCGATAGTCGCGTGGTTCAAAAGAGTTTAAGCGATGAACAGAATACAAATTAGATGTAATATGCAAAGTAAAAGTTTGTTGGAATATGAAAGATTTTATTCCAATGCATATTGTGGGAAAGCCTTCCCCTGTGGGAGGGGAAGGAGGGTTTTGCATAGCAAAACTCGGATGAGGTGGAGAAGTAAAATATGATGCGAAACAACGGTTGTATTCACAACCTACACCTCATCAGTCACTTCGTGACAGCTTCTCCTTGAGGAGAAGCCTGCAACAATATAACCCATTTATTGGTAGTAAGTAACAGTTGCATGGATGGCAGGCCAATTAAAAGACGCACTTGTGCGTAGCCAGTAGTGGGTAGGGCTATGCCCGAAAATGAAATATCACCCGCTATGCGGGTGGATATTTATTTTAAATTAGGTAATTTAAAAATAACAGCGCAGTTCCTGCAATAGTGAGCGCAAACAGAGAGAAGAAAAACACAAACCAAAAGGTGTATCTGTCTTCTTCATGCTCATCAACAATTTCAATTTTCTCGGCGCGTGTTATGTTTTCCTGCTTCGCGATGTAATGCTGATAGTCTGAAACCTGCGAGGTGATATAAATAAGCATAGCGGCAACAATCGCATAAAGCAGGGAAGAAACATATAAATGCCAGGAGGAGCTAAAGGAAAGCTTTTCAAGACATAGGGTTGTTATCGTTCCCGTTGAGAGTGAGAGTAAAATACCGCTTATAAAAGTATAAATATTGTCATTTATAAGCATAAGCGGAACACACAATACATCAAAAATTCTTTTCATAGCTTATACTCCGTTCAATAAAGCATCCAAAGCCTGCTCGATTTCCCAGCAGGTGTTCTCCAGCGTTGATTTAATGCTCATAAGTTGTTCTGATGAGGATGAGCTTTCAATCTGGTCAAAAATAATTTCAAACTTCGCGTCAAGCGCGATTTTTAAATTGGTAATTTCCTCGGCTTTTCTGGTAAGACGAAGCATACGGCCGGAATTTTTTGAAACCGGACGCTTGCCCAGATTTTTATATTCATTTATTTCATCATCGGCATTTGCGGCGGCGGTGTTTATCGCATCGTTAAGCTTTTTGAACTTTAACTCTGCAGAATTAATGGCGCCGGCTTTTGCAGAATCTAAATTCTTAGCGGGTTCTGCAGTGGCAGTGGAGCGTATTTTATTTAACTGGTTTTTAGACGCGGCAAGCTCTAAATTCCCGTCAATACTGCAGAAATAGGCGAATAATTCACCGCAGAATATGTAATCATTATCGGAAACATTAATATTACCCAATACGTCCTTGGTAACCTTATAATTTAAAATACCGCGCATATAGAGAACTCTCAGTATCTCCTTATAGGTTTCGCAGTCATTTTCATTTTCGAGCAGATATTTAAGTGCATCAATCTGCCTCGGCTGGAGCATCGTGCACCAGTGGAATAAAATGCTCGAGACCATATCGTTTTCATACAGCGGTGAAATGAGCTTAAGCCCGTTTTCCGAACCGTTTTTTGCTATATAGTCATATGCGTAATTCGCCGCGATATTTAAAATCTTCGGCACACCGCCTGTTATGTCGTAAAGCGTCTCAAGCAGTGTGTTTGAGAAGGAAATATCGGAGGATGAGAGCTTGCTCGTTAAAAAGTCGTAAGTAGCCTCTCGTGACCAACCGCCAACTCTGATTTCATTTCCCACAAAGCGGGTTAGGAGATATGAATCGGCTATGGCAGGGGGGAGCGAATCCTGATTTAAATCGTAATTCGTTGTAGCGATGAATTGCAGAAAATCCAAAAGGCTCAAAAGAATGCCATGGTGATTCTTATTAACTTCGGCAGACGAGGTGAAACGCTCGAAATTATCAACAACCATAACGATTTGGTATCCGAAATCGTGAATACGCGTAACGATTTTCTGGAAATATGTTTCGGGCGGTAGTGCTGCGTCACGCAGGTTGTTGCAGCCGAGCAAAATACGGTTCATAAGCTCTGTTTCACCGCATTGCTCAAGTATTTCCACAGCGCCGATGATCATTTCCGCAAAATGTATATACAGCGTATCACCGTCTTTTAAATCAGCCGGGAATTCCGTAACCGAAGTGATGAGTGTTTGGTTCTTAGCCTGTTCGATTCTATATTCCCGATCGAAGGTGCTTCGCAGAAGCGATGACTTTCCAACACCTTCCGGACCTAAAATAATCGTTTGTTTACGATCGTTTATATGTGCCCTGAGCCTTGCGATTTCTTCTTCGCGATGAAGCAGAGCAGACAAACGGTCAATCGGTCTTGTGTTTATCAAAAATGGATTCACGGTTAATTCTCCTTTTTATGCTTTACTATCTGTCGAAGCGTGATTCATTGTTCTGCGTGGGCTGCTGAGCTTTAACTTCATCGAATTTTATCGGAATCTCCGCGCGTCTTTCAAAGTCAGACGGGAGCGTTCTGAAATAATACCAATACAGCTCAACCTCAAAACGGTAAGAATAGCGGTCAAACGGATTGCGCTCAAGAATCTGCATTTTAACAAGAGTTGTAAGAATCGATTCAATTTCGCTCTGACTGAACTTGTCCGAGAGCAGTTCAAGAAGCTGTGAAACACGTACGTATTCCGTCGGCTTGGCGGAAAGACTCTGCAGGGCTAAAACCACGGGTCTCTCCTTATCAAGACAGCTCTCGGCTAAGATTTTGAGCTGCTCTGCATTACTCGTGACAGATGTGATTGCATCAACAACGTCTGATGGATAGATGATATTGCGCTCCTTCTTATGAGCTCTCTTGAGCGCATTACTTGCAATCAGCTTTGAATACCAAACAAGACCGTTTGTAATTTTCCAAATCATCGCCATCGCCTCATTGGTAAACTCAACTTTCTGGCCGCTTCTTTCGTACGGAGTTATCAGCATGGCGCGCATTTCGGCCTCGCTGAGTCTGCCGATTTCTATGTTGTTCTCTCCGAATTGCATAAAGAACTGATTGAATCTGCCGCCATCCATATATCTGATGAGGTTTGTTGCGCCGCAGATTGCAAGATGCACGGCATCCTGACAGTACGGACTGTTACAAAGTGTTCTAAGGCTTGCAAACAAGGTGTTGTCTATGCCCTGATCTTCTTCGCCTATGGCATCGGTTAGAACGTCGAATTCATCAATGATGAGCATAAGACCTTTGCCGTTTAATTCCTTAAGATCGCGGTAGAAAAGCTGCAGTTTTTCGGCGTCAAAGTCACTCTGAGTTTCAGAAAGCGCGTATTTGCGCTCGAATGTAGCCCACTCTTCTTCGGAAACATTGCCCACATTCTTTCTCTTACATTCGGTTATTACTGCCTCAACCAGCTTGCGATAAATTGGGGAATTGTTTCTTGCCGCGCCAAGACAGTCTATATATATGGTAACTGCATTGTCGCACTTAAATTCGCCATAGCGGAGCATATAATTCAAAACAGAAGATTTGCCGGCGCGTTTTAAGCCCTTTATGATAATGTTTTTGTAATCAGAGAAGTTCTCGCCACTGAAAACGGAGCGAATATCCCTCATTTCCTTATCTCTTCCGTAGAAGTTTTCGCTGTAAACGGTACCGTCAGGCAACAGCTTAAAGTCTGAAATTGGCTTGTCTGTGAGGTAGAGATTGGTTTCAAAGTCAACAAAGCTGCGCTCCGTGATGTCGAGAGACGCATCAAGCACCTCAGGGTACACTTCGCCACGGCTTTCATATGAAAGGAAAATTTTATAATTCAGCTTAGTGGTTTCAGGCTTGGATGAGTAGTAGATTTCAAATACGGCGATCTCTTCTTTATCAAGCCTCGGCAGCTCGTAAATATTGCTTTCAAAGCCGTTGTCGTAGGAAAACTGCAACGTTATGTTCTCCGCCGTTTCGTTACCCATATTTTTAACCTGACCGTATATTAAACCGTTGCACATTTGCGCGGTTTTACTTAGAATCTTCACTTCCAATTTTGCCCTGCGGCTTATCTTAATTATTTCATCGTGAATCATCTTAAGCACGGAATTTATAACCATCGGCCAGCCCTGAGTGCCTTGCGGAGAAATCTGACGCTCGGCTTTCATAAGGGCGGATTTGTATGCTGATATGTGACTGTCTGACGTTTCAACTGAAGCTTTTGCGATTATTTCCAATGCGGTGTATACACAGTTGACGTCAGAGAGTATAGCAGACACGGTTTTTTCGCTTACGGGGAGCATGTTTCTCATCTTAATAAACGCCTGTTTGTTTTTGAGATAATCCTCAACCATAAAGCTGATGTTGGTATAACCGCGGTGCAAAAGCTCGTGCAACGCAGTGCTTCTGACGGTGCTTTTAAGCATTCGCGCACCTTCGAGCGAGCTACTTACATCACACGCAAGAACAAGCTCCAACATAATGCTGTTGGCGGCGGACCAACCCTTATTGCCCATGCAGTAATAATAGTAGTCCACACCGTATCTGATTGCATAGTCGTTTAAGAGCGCTGCATCTGTATCGCGCGCGAGAGCAAGCCTGTATATCTTCTTTGAGATATCCAGCCTGAGCTTATAATTTTCGGCACCGAAGGAATGGATTGCCTCGTGCTCATCCCAAAGCGCATCAATCGACTCGTTTGATGAGAGTGGCTCTAAATCAGACACGATTGAGAGCTTTTTATCGGATGAAATCGCATCAGCAACAGAAACATCAACAACATCCACCACCTCAAAGTTCGTTTTTTCAGTGGTAACTTCGAGCTGGATATATGCGTTTTTATTGATTTTAGACGGCTCAACCCATATATAGTGATAGGGAGAGGGAATTGTATTAAAGTGCTTCGGTAAGTTTGCGGCAATTACTTTAAGTTCATCGCCTGCTTTTTCGCGACAGACAGGGTCGGATATAAAGGCGTATCTCTTGTTTGCGGTATCCCACATTCGCACAACGAAGTAAACTATACCGCGGCTGAGCTCATCATACAGGGAATTGATGGCGTTTAGCTTATCGGCATCGCTGACGTTTTTATTTATTATTGTTAAAATAACGTCAGTCAAACACTGATTATCATATGAGAAATACTGCTTTAATCTGCTAACCTCATTTGCACGCTTGGTATAGAGCAATGCAAACACCATGTGGATACAGCTCCACGGGTTAAAGTTATTTTTTGAAACAGCTTCGATAGCGTCGCCGTTTCCGGAGAACACGCCTGTAATGCGCATCATTGCTTCGTAAATTTCATATGCCTTGTGTATGTTTCCTGCACCCATGTGGAATATCTGCTTTTTACGGCAAAGATCGTTCATAGCGGCGAAAAGCTTGTTTGCAATACCGTCATTTGAAGCCTCAAAAGCGTTCATTGCGTGCTTATACAGCTCGCCCATCGCATTTGTTGCGCCTGCGAGATTGCCCACAATCATTGCATACGGATATATGAAATTCGGAGCTTTGGAGTAAAGCTGCGATATTGTGTTTGCAAACACGTGGTCGAAAACGGAGTTTTCTTCAAACGGGAGCTTTAATATATTTACCTCAAAGATGTCATGCGGAATGTTTTCATAATATCCGCTCTTATAAACGCTGACTGCAGTGTTAAACTGAGCATTGCAAGCGGGCGTTCCACTATGCTCAATCCATTCGATAAAGGCTTTTCGCTCGCTATCGGGCAATGAATATGCAACACATAGAACACTTCTTGTCATTCCGTTATCAAAGCTTGAGTAATAATCGAGATACGGAGCCATGTTTGCGCGCATTTCCCAGCACTGCTTTATAAATTCGCACCAGTTGCCGGTTACGTATCCGAACACAAGCTTATAAATCAGCTCAGCAATTTCATCGGGGCGATGCTCAAGGGCGTTGAGAATTTTTTCATATGCCTCCTGAATTTCATTCAGCTCCGATAAATCTTCAATGCTTCCTTCAAATTTTTGATAGTATTCCCAGGTTGATTTAGTAAAATCATAACCGTCGAACGCTGATATCTGCGCATTTATCCCGCGTGACATAACAACTGCGTTTAAGTTTGCAAGCGCTATCGCGAGGTCTTTTTTACTGCGCGTGTAGAAAACTCTGGAGTTACCGGGCTTGTTTTCAACAAGACCGCACAGAGCCTTGTGAAGAAGGTCAATTCTGTTCGGCAGCTGTTTGCAAAGAATGAACAGTGCCATATAATATCCGTAATCACCCGGCTTATCGTCCAACAAATCGCAAATCAGCATAGCACCGGTTTCAGCCTTATCGTCTGCGGTGTGCATAAGGGCGAAGGTATTTATTGTGTCGATATTCGGATAATTACCGTCTGGCAGAATCATATCAAGAAGCTCGGTATTTATTGTCTCTGAGCTCCAGGCAGCAAGCTCATCTATACTCATTGCTGCAAGGCGTGAAATGAGATTTTTGTATTTAAGCGAAGCTATGGTTGATAGTCTTTCGATAGCGAGCTTTGCCTCGGTTAATCGCTTAGCCTGAATCAACTTGCAGGCAATGGCAAAGCCGAGGTTACAGTTTTCGCCGAACACATACTCAGCGGCATAATCTAACATTATGTCATATGCTTCTTTTGAGTTTGTTGCAATTGCGATTGAGGATAAATCCTTTAAAGCGCTGTGGTTTCCGCGAATGCCATCGTCACCCTTCATACGCTCGCAAATTATTGAAACAAGCTCAGCAAAGCGTGAGGAATCAAGCGCGGAGAAGTAGAGAGGATTTGCGTTAACCTTTTTTGCAAGAAGCTCTCTGAGACTGCTAAGTCCCTTTGGCATGGATGCATTTTTGGCGTAGTCTGTGAGTACATCCATAAGTAAATCCTCTTGCGAATGGCGTTCGCAGGCGTCAATACACTCGTTCCATATCTTAACGGAGTTTGTTAACTTACTTGCGGTGTATAGCAATTTGGTGTATACGCCCGGATGCTCGCCAAATGACATATTGGCAGAGTGATACCAATATTCACCGTTTTTAGGATTACTGTAAAGCAGGCGCAATAAAATTGTGTGGGAATCATCGGGATAGGAATCAGCCATCATATCACCGAAGTTTTCCTTATAATATTCCGTGAGCGCCTTTTTGTCATGAATGAAATTGCTGCAGTATTCGCAATACTCAATAATTTCGCTGATTTCGGAATTTTCAGCCATTTCAATAAACAAGTCGAAAATGCTTGTGTCCTCCGAGAGGTGAAGCTTTTCAGCCTCAGCTTCGATTTCAGGTAAAAATTCAGCCTGTGATTCGCGCTTTTTATCGAGTAATGATAACAGATTAAACTTAGCAAACGAGAGATTGCCGACGCTTTTCTGAATGAGATACATACAGTATTCAGCATCGTAGAAATATTCTGTGTCAATAAGCTTTGTGCATATTGTTATCGCATTTTTAATCCAGCCTTCGTTAAATGAGTGCTGTAAAACGCAAGCTTTATGCATATCGCAAAGCATATAAAGCACTTCTGTGCTGTGATTGAGCGAATAGAACGAGGGTATGGAGTTAAAGAATTCAAGGCATTCTTTATTGATTTGCGAAGCCTTGCACATGCTGATTATATTTGTGCATATCTTATTTGTGACAGGAAGCTCATATTCTTTAAGCAGGCTAATAATTGTTAAAGTACCATCTGCAGTTAGCGGAATGCCCGCATCCATGGCATTTTCAATTTTTTCGCTTGCTTCAGCCTTGTCACTGCTTGATTTAATTATATTTGTCAGCTCACCGAGGATAATTTTAACGAGAAAATCCTCGTTTTTAGCATAGATAGTCTTGAGATGGTCAAAAATCTGCTTGTCCGCCGGTTGGCTAAGAGCCTCGTCGAGGAACTTTTTAGACGCAGCTTTAAAGCGACCGATACCAAACGTTTCATAAATATACACCACGAATTTTTTAAAGTCGCTTTCTGATGCGAGCTTTTGCATATTTTTAAGCTCATCAGCGGAAAGTTTACCGTTTGCGGTTATGATATTCTCAAGCTCGCTTGAGGAATGAGTTGAAATTAGCTCGTTGAAATGCTCAACAAGGAAATTCTTTGCGTCACAAACCAGCCCGTTTTCCGCCATAACGGAAATCAGGCCGTTTAAAAGCCCTGTCGGAACGTCAGAGATGTCGCCGCTTAAACGCGAAAGCTCATCGGAAATACTTTTGCCGAGGTGGCATTTTGCAATTGCAATCTGAATGATAAGCTCAGGATTCTTCGAGTTGAGAAGCGTTGCCTCATAAAGGAACTTTTCGTATTCGTTTTTGCTGAATAAGAGGGCACAATACTCATTTTCCTTACCCTCGCGTATTTTGGGGTTTGCAGAGAGTAATTCAAGCATTGCATCGGAGTTGTTCGTGTCGCTGTAAATCTTCCACAACAAACCAACCGCATCAAAGCCGCACTCAAGGGCCAGCTGAGCGAAATCCTTTGCGGCATCGCACGCACCAAGAAATACATATAGTCTTTCAGCTAAACTTAAAATATCGCGGTCTCTTGAGAAGCTGTCCGTTCTGTAAACGGAAACGAAGCTTTCAATCTGCTCGGTATTCAAGCCGAAGTCTGAAAGTTTTACCGTGTTTGTTGCGATATCTCTTAAATTATCGGATAAAACAACGATACTTTGAATAACATCATCGCCGAGATGGAACGTTACATCGTTGATTTTCTCGCAGGCGGTGTTTTTGAAATCATTGCCTGAAAGCTCGCCTGAAAGGAGTAGCTTTAGGCAGTCCTGCATATTGTCTTTAACAAATGAGAAAAGAGGAGTAGCTTTGGTGTGAATAAGTGCTTTTATATATGCCTCTCTTGCAGCTGAGCTTTTAATCAAAGTGCTCTCGTAGCATTCAAAGAGATCGCACACTTCGTCGTAGCGATTTTCGCTGACAAGTATTTTGAGCAGAATTACGCAATTATCCGCGTTGAATTCATCGCAGACAGCTTCCCAAAGAAGCTTTTCTGCGGTGCCGTTCTTGTTACCCTGAACGTCATACAGACGCAAAAGGGGAGTGGATGTATCATCACTTGTTTCGTAAGAAATAAGTGACGATACTATGCTTTCTGCCTCGTCGTCGGTATAGCCCAACTCCGCAAGTGATGAGGAGCCGGCAAATTCAGAAACCTTGCTTGCGTCGGAGTTGTTTTTCATTTGCAGAATCTGCGCTTCGAGCGCGTTTAGTTCGGTCGCTGAAGAAATGTGCGCTATGCGCGCCTTACACATATCCGAAAGCTCGGTGTAATTAAACTCATTTAAAGTAGCAATCAAGGAAGTGGCATATTCCGCAACATAGAGAACACAGATGTTTTTCTTCAAATACTCCTTTAAAGCATCTTCGCCCTTTAAGCAGAGAGTATATAAAAGGAACTTGGTGTTTTCAGCGGATAAAGAAAGATTTCTGCCAAATTTATCCCATATTGCAAAAAAGCTTTCAGTTTCATTTTCGCTTGCGTATAAATCCATAAGGGCAGCCGCGCAGGAATCGGGCTCGGTTCTGAGACCTGCAATGAAATACTTCTCGGCACATCTGTTGTGATTTCCGAGTATGTTAAAAAGTCTTTTTCCGCATTCATACAGTGTGAGAACAGTGGCGTTTTTTTCCTCTGCATCAACTGCAGTTAGCAAAGCTTCTTGCGATTTGTTGGCAATATCGTGTGCTTCATCGCTTGTAATTAAAGCTCTGCATTTATCAAAATTACCTGTAACAATGGCATTTTCAAGCTTCGTGCGGTAGAGCGCGGAAACTGAGATGAGAAGACGCGCCAAAGTTTCGGAATTGCATGAATTAATTGCGATGTTAAAAAGTTCGTCGCAATTAATATCGGAGTATTCACGCATCTCTTCTTCAGTCAAAGATATCGCATCAAGCTGCGAGAGCAAGCTCAAAACGTCGTTCGGCACGGATTTTCTGCCTATAGCCATTTCGTCCGCGCTCTTTTTAAGAAATGCCAATTTAACGATGTTGATGGAAAGAACAGACGCAAAATGCTCATTAATGAACACAATGGAATCAGCAAGCTCAAAGAGTTTGCCGGCATCGTATTCGGTAATTTCCATTAACTCCGTGTAATAAACCAAAAGATCTTTGAATTCTGAGTAGTGTTCAAGAGATGCATTTTTTGCAATTTCAATGTCTTTTTCGATTACCTCGCTCATTTTTTCAAGCAGATTGCTTTTGCAGTACGCAGAAACAGCTTCCGCAAAATCAACAAACATCTCAACAGCGCGGCTTAAAACATCAAATTTCCTGTTTTTATATTCCAGTCTGTTTGCGAGAGCAGGGAGATTCATAACCGCCTCACCCTCGGTATCCCAGCCGAGATATTCTATAATGTCGCGCGCGTGATGCCATTTTTCATAATATGCCCTAAGAACATTGAAGGTTTCAGCATCAATTGCGGCGCCGTCGTTTATCTTGGAGGATAAATCTGGGAGACTTGTGCGCAGCTTATCCTGATAATCAATCAATAATTCCAGCGTATTGCGCAGTTCCTCGTATTTCTTTTCGAGAACATTGTCTGAATTTAAAATGTCGGGAATGTTCTGCTTTACTTCATTGCAGATTTCGGTATCGTCCTCTGCGATACAGCAAAAGGCATCGAGAAAAAACGGGTGCAGGTCAGAGGTAGAGGGATTAGGTTTTAAAACGCAGAACACACTGTTGCCTGCCTCGGTCTTTATACCTGTGTTGAACACAATTTTTGTGCGTTGCTCTGCGGTATAGCAAAACAGTTGAGTTTCGCCTAAAAGAGCACGTGAAAATCCGCGCGCAACGATTGACGTCCACTCATCATTTGAGCGCGACTCACCTGTGTACTTATGAAGAAGCTTTAAATTGCCACCAATCCACAACGGCATAAATGCAATGCTGTGCAGCTGAGCAACTTCTCTCGATACTTTCTTTGAAAGGGGTACAACTTCACATTCTGATACGGAGATAACATCGCCGTCAATGATGAAATCGTTTGAAAATTCATCGCTTAGCCAAGCCGTGACGGAACGATTTTTTGCGTAATCCTTATAATCGATGTCGAAAGAGGAGCTAAGCTTTGATGCAAATTCATCAGCAGAAATAGTTCCGCCGTTTGCTTCAATTAAATCAGTGAGCGCGTATGAAATTACATCGTGAATTTCAGTTTTTGCGAAACAGAAATAACCATGGATTTCAAAAATACCGCCAAAATCCGATTCCAACCAGTTAGCGAGCGTTTTTTTGCCCGAATGCAACTTATAATCAATGTCGTATCTATCTCTCAAACCACTCGGAATTTTTGCAAGCAACATTCTGCCGCCATTTTCTCTAATTAAATCGAAAACGGCTTTCCTTGCTTGAACATAGGAACTTGAATTTAAACTGCAATACCATTGATTTGCCTCAAATCGCAGTTTGAAAATATCGTCAAAAAGCTCTAAAAATCTTCTGAGTCCGGAAGTACCGGGAGTTATATATTCTTTATAATTTATATTATTTTCTTCTTTAATGAGAACTTCCATATTAAAGGTTGTGATGTTCGCTTCTTCCTTGTCTGAAAAAAAAGCGATTGCCCAAGCTGCTATACGGCTTTTAAGGATAGAATCAATTTTTTTGATTTCCATTTTCATTCTCCTCTTTGCGGCATATTACGATATTATATATTATAAAGTATAAAGCGTAAAAAAACAAGTGCCTGTAAAAAAGCCTTGGCAATGCACCAAGACTTTGGTAAATCGGATTTTGGATAAGGCTTAACTTCACTTGTTTTAAGTGCAATTGCAATCTTTTAACACTGTTTAAATGTAAAATACCGCTTGCCGTTTTCAAGCCTTGAATAGATTCTCATAAGCATTTGCGTTTTTATTTGAGTAAAGCTCTTTGCAAGGCGCAATTTTCTAATCTGCAAAAAAATCCACCCGCGGTTAAATTAACCGTGGGTGGATTAAATTACAAGCGAAACGAACAGTTTGCCTCTCATTCTAAAAGCTCTGAAACGTTCTTAATATCTCCGTATTTCAGGAGAAAGTCTTCTTTTGTCATTTTATAAAACTTCAATTTTGGGAGTTCACCATCGAAGAAGTTCATTGGGTCATCTTCTACATAAAAGTAAAAATCGTTTTTGTAATAGGAGCCCCGTCCTGAAAAACTCTCATTGTAAAAAGTAGATCCCGTGTGGACACTGTTTTCATCTTCCTGAAAAGACGTTATTTCCTTAAAATAAGTATTTCCATCTATGTTGAGATATGAAGAGTAGAAGCAAACAAACTTGCCGTCTTTAAATATATGCCCTTTTAATTCTCCAGCGCCACATTTAAAGTTGTCAGTTGAATAGAAAAAGCCAAAAGGTTCTTTACAAACCCAAACACACCACGCATCTTCTTCATTCTCTCCAGGAAGAAACTTTGGCATTCCACGGGTACACCCGCAAGTAAGCGATAATAAAATACATATTAAAGCTAAAATGAGAAACTTCTTTTTCATTTTCTATCAACCTTTCTTTATGCAATGCAAAACAAGCGGAACACGGTTACTTTTAAGAAAATACTCGTTCAGAGAATCTATCTCCATTGGAGCATCATCACCTGCATTATACATCTTATACTTGCCGCTTGAAAGCTTGTCCACTGATATAGTGTGAATCATACTAGTAACCTTATCCGAATTCCAGAAGCTGAT
>JAZNOR010000015.1:0-11095 GCA_045589235.1 Eubacteriales bacterium
GCGAGGTAAGAGCTCACCCATCGGCCGGGAACGGACCGATGCTGTAAACTCTATCCGGAGCAACACCGTGGTGGAAGCAAACAGGTTGGCCCGACCGCTTCCGGGAGGTGGCTTGAACGTATTGGCAACGATACGTCTAGATAGATGACTGTCAAATACAGAACTCGGCTTACAGACTTGCTCACATTTAAAAGACCTTTTCAGGTCTTTTTTCTTTTTATAAGCAAAATCGTGCATAGTACACACGGGAAAAGCAAAAGTATGGGAAGCAGAATATAGAGGTTTAAATCACCTTCAATTCGGGCACGCAGACTCGGCATATTTATATACATAAGCTGACTTCCGCTTGCAACGAGAAGTGAAAGTGGAACAAGAAGGTGCTCACGCTCTTTAATATGAAAAAGATGTGCAAATGCGCTTGCGGTAAAATAGAGAGTTACCGCCTGGCGGATGAAGATGAAAAAAGCCATTGCAATTGAGGTTATTATCTCTGTGTGCTGGATATATCCGCCAATGTTGCGAATTGAAAGCGTTGTGAATACCGGGAAAAAGTCAGCCATAAGCTGTTTTTCTCCGATTGTCATAATTGTAAACAGTGCAATTATACTTGTTGCAATTGTTGCTGTGAGCACCGCCAGAAGCATAGATTTCCTGCGGTTTTGCTTTTTGATTTCGGGATACAGTGCAAAAAGTAAAAGGGTGTCGCCAAATTGATTGGTAAATATTGAAAGCGAAGATTTAATTGGGGGGAGTATGCCTCTGTCAAGTATTGGGAAAATATTTTTAATGTCAAGAACGGGAAGTCCGAAGAAAATGAAAGCTGCAAAAGTTGCAATTGCAAAGTAAAAGAACAAATCGGTACCGCGTGAGAGAGTTGAAATTCCCGCCCTCAATGAGAGTGCCGCGAGAAGTGAAATTATAAGCGGCAGGATTACAGGCGGTGTTTTTGAAAGCGCAGTAAGCTGTGTGAACCGGCTGAAAAGACTAAGCGATGTGGTGGCGGAAAGCAGCGCATACAAAATTAAAATCGCAATAAAAATATGTCCGACTATCTTTCCGAATGCATGGTCTATCATATCAAAAAACGATGTGCAAGCATTGCGTTCAAACGTGCCGGTGAACAGTGCCCATATAAGTATTGCAAATGCTGATGCAATTAAATGCGCGAGCCATACGTCGCGACCGCAATTCGTGCCGAACAGCATTGAATATGCATTGCACATGGTAAAAGTTACGAGCAATGTAAAGCCTGCGCGAGATGACAGTTTTTGCATATTGTCCTCCTCAATAATTGAGTAGTGATATAAGTCCTGAAAGTGATGCACCTATATGGTCGAGATCCATAGTAAGTGCTGTTGGAAATGAAATTACAACCGCGAGGATTACAAGTGTGCGATACAGAAATTTTCCTCTTTTTGTGCTAAATGTCTTGGGGCACAGACGGCTGTCTGAATAAAGAATTAAAGAATAAAATATAACGATTATAAAAGACATAGTTCACCTCAACTGCGCAAAAGACCCGTAGCGTTTAATTTAACGTGAACATCAAAGCTGTCCGCAGGCAAGATATTGCCGAACGGCTTTGACATAAGAGATTCAATTTGACCTGATATTATTTTTTCGCACTCACGGCAGACTTTTTCTTTAAAATCGTTGATTTTATTAATGTTTCCGTTGCAGCTTGCGACGGATACGGTTACGTCAAGTCGTGTTAATATTCGCTTGGAACGAAGAATTTCGAGTGAAACCACCGTGTCGTCAATGCTTACATAAGGAATATAGCCACCGTTTCCGGCATCTTGTAAAAGTGAGTAGATTTGAGTTTCTTCACCGTTTAAAAAGCCGATGACCTTTTCGTTTGAAATTACGGCACTTCCGTCAACAAGCGGGAATTCATTAAGGAAAACTGTTGGAAGCATTGTGTATTCAAAGTCCCTTAAAAGTTGCCAAAGCTGTGTGCTGATAAATCTGCGTGACGGCTCCTCATTTTCGAGGATATTTGAAATGTGCTCAGAAATCAGAGTACCGCTTGGTGTTTTTGAATTTAATATATCTGCGGCAGATGAGTTTTTGGCTACACAGATACTTATGTTAGAATAAATATCCTGCGCTCGGGAGAGAACATCACAAACGGCAGGTAAGTGCTGCGCGGCAACATCTTCGCTTATAATTATGAGTTTTGCATGACCCCAATAGAGCTTTTTTCCTGCGGTCATTATTGCATCACGTACAGCATCGAAAACCGTTAAACCCTCACTTTTTATTATAATCCCCTCACTTGCGGATAGTGAAGTTGGTTCACCGGTTATCTTTATCGTTTCCACACATATCAGAAATTTATCATTTTCATAATCTATGCTCATGCCTAAAACGTAATTTTGCATATTAAGCTCGGTGTAATCCCAACAGCCACAGAGCAGAAAGAGTAACGGTAAGGCGAGAATAAACGCTTTTTTCATTTAATCAATCCTTTCTGCGGAGTCGAGTTATATTACGCTTTTGAATTGCAGAGGGACGAAGCCGCATTCTGCTCCATGGTGCGCGGGTATAAACATCTTTAACTGCCTGCGGATTTATTGCAGAAAGATAGCTTAAATAGTCGATGCCAAAGGACTTAAGACTTGAAAGGTGAATTAAAATCGCAATAACACCCAGTGCAAAACCGTAAATTCCAAGTGTTGCAGCTAAAATCAGCAAAAAAGCGCGGGAAAGAATGATTTCAATGTCAAGCTTTGGCGTTAAAAACGATGTGATTGCGCATACCGCAACAATGATTATCATCTCAGCTGAAACAATGCGCGCGGAAACAATACTTTGTCCCAAAACAATGCCACCGACAGTACCGATTGTTCCGCCAATTGGTTTTGGAAGTCTAAGCCCTGCTTCACGCAAAAGGTCAAACAGTATTAGTAAAATAAACATTTCCAGAGCGGTCGGAAACGGCACGGCATCGCGGGAATTTACGATGCTTAAGAGCAGATTCAGCGGAATCATTTCTTTGTGATAAGATATCAGCGCAACGTAGAGCGAGGGTAGTGAGATGCTTATGACAAAAGAAATATAGCGCAGGATACGCAAAAATGAAGAAAAGAAAAAGTTTGTGTAATAATCCTCGTTTGACTGAAAATTTTCAAGAAATAAAAAAGGAACAGTGAGTGCAAACGGACTTCCGTCACATAATATCGCAACACGACCCTCAAGGATCTTTGCGCAAACCACATCGGGGCGTTCCGTTGTTCCGACTGTTTTGAAAGGAGTTTTACTTTCGTTGCACATTAGCTCTGAAAGGTAGTTGGAATCAAGTGCTGAGTCTATTTCATAGTTATTCAAACGCGCTTCAATTTCCGTTAAAAGCTTAGGATTTACAAGTCCGTCTATATAGCTTAAGCAAATTCGGGTTTTTGTTATTTTTCCTACTTCAATTGTTTTAAGCTTCAGCTTTGGATTCTTGACCTTGCGGCGAATGAGCCCCATATTGAAAACCAGAACCTCGCAAAAAGCCTCCTTCGGACCGCTGAGAGTTGTTTCGGTGTCAGGAGTTCCGATACTGCGCGCGGGATAAGACTTTGTGTTTGTTGCAATTGCAGCGCGCGCACCCTCAAGCAGAATTATCGTATCGCCGATTAAAAGTGAGTTTAGTGCATCTTCAAAGGTGCTCATGTAATTAACTTCGTTCGTTTCCAAAATCTGCTCGGCAACGGTATTTATAAGATATGGCTTTTGTCGGATGCTTTTAAGCTTTGAGTTTATGAGTGGTGTCAGAATATGACGGTCTATAACAGGTGTGTTAACAAGTAATTCAGTAAAAATAATGCATCCACGAAGATTTGGCGTGAATTTATTTTCAAATGTTCGGTAAACTATTGTGTTATCATTATCAAGCAATGTGCGAAAGGTGTTTATATCCTTTTCCAATACTCCGCAAAAAGTCAAGCTCTTCAACTCCTTTATGTAAATTTTTAACTTTTTATTCACATATTATTCACACATTGCAAAAAAGACGGTGATATAATAAAATCGTAATAGGAATTGAGCAAGGTTCCAAATTACACACCCCCCTTTTTTTAGAGGCGAGCACTAATGCGCGCCTCATTTTTATGCATAAAAAAGCTCGGCCTAATGACCGAGCTTTTAGTTATTTACTTTCCGGCTTTCATATGGTTTTCGTTTCGTATCTGAGCGCGTTTTATTTTACCGCCAAGAGTTTTTGGAAGCTCATCTACAAATTCAACAACACGTGGGTATTTATACGGCGCGGTTGTTTTTTTAACGTGATTCTGAAGCTCACGGACAAGCTCGTCCGACGGGCAGTAACCGGAAGCTAAAATGCAAGTTGCTTTAACGACCTGACCACGAATCGGATCGGGCGCTGCGGTTATTGCGCATTCAACGACAGCAGGGTGAGTTAAAAGCGCACTTTCAACCTCAAACGGACCAATTCTGTAACCCGAGCACTTTATAACATCGTCATTTCTGCCTACAAACCAATAATATCCGTTGGAATCGCGCCAAGCAACGTCGCCGACGTCATACCATTTGCCTAAGAGATTTTTGCGAGTAAGCTCTTCGTCACCGTAGTAGCCGATGAATAATCCTACAGGCGGATTGTTAGCAACATCATCGACAACAATTGTGCCTTCCTCACCGTCCGGACAATCAACACCGTCTGCGTCGATAAGACGAATGTTATAAAGAGGAGACGGTTTTCCCATTGAACCCGGAATTGGGTCGAACCATTGGAAATTTGCGAGCATAACGGAAGATTCACTCTGACCGAAGCCTTCGCAGAGCTTAAGCCCGGTTTTCTCGTACCACTTATTGAACACTTCAGGGTTTAACGGCTCGCCTGCGATACAGCAATGCTTAACACAGCTTAAATCGAATTTAGACAAATCCTCCTGAAGCATAAAGCGGAACATTGTTGGCGGTGCACAGAAGGTTGTTACCTGATATTTGGTTATCTTTTCAAGCAAATTGAGTGGAACAAACTTGTCCATATCATAAGCAAAAATAACTGCGCCGCAAAGCCATTGACCGTAAATCTTACCCCAGCCGAACTTTGCCCAGCCGGAATCGGAAACGCTCATATGTAATTTATTTTCCTGAACCTGCTGCCAGTATTTTGCTGTTACGATATGACCGAGTGGATATGAGAAGTTATGCGCAACCATTTTCGGCATACCGGTTGTACCGGAGGTAAAGTAAACGAGCATAGTCTCTTTTGTGTGGGTATCAACACGCTCAAGAGTTTCGGGCATATTTTCAATTTCCTGCTCGAAATTAAGCCAACCGTCGCGAGTTGCATCAACTAAAACACGGTTTTTAATTGAATTAGTTTCCTGCATTGCAAGTTCAACTTGGTCGATAACAAAGCTGTCATTAACACAGATTACAGTTTCAATGTTAGCAGCATCAGCGCGGTATACAAGGTCTTTCTTTGTTAACTGCAATGAGCCGGGGATAAGGATTGCACCAAGCTTGTGGATTGCAGTTGCACAAACCCAATACTCCCAACGACGGCGCAGAATGAGCATGACTACAGAGCCTTTTTTTACGCCTTTTGAACGCAAGAAATTTGCAACTTTATTCGAAAGACGTGATATTTCTGTGAAAGTAAGTGTTTTTTCATTGCCGTGGTCATCGCACCAGACGAGAGCTTTCTTCTCAGGCTCGGCTTCAGCCCAGGCATCGACAACATCATAACCGAAGTTGAAGTTATCGGGCACATTAACTTTATAATTTGATTTAAAATCCTCATATGAGTCAAACTCAACACGTGGTAAATAACGAGAAAGTAACATCTAAAATAGTCTCCTTTTTTATTCTGCAATCATTGTGAGAAACGTTGATGACTTTTCAGCCGCGCACTTCTGACAATGCGGAAGGGAGCTGTTGAAATAAATACTGTCACCTGCGTTTAGCACAATCTCACGGTCACCGAAAACAACAGCAATTGAGCCTTCTAGAACATAGTTGAATTCCTGACCTTTATGCGTCATAAGATGAGGCTGTTCATTTGTCGGCTCAAGTGTGACGAGCAGCGGTTGCATAATTTTATGCGAATAACGGTAAGCAAGATCTAAATATGAATAGCCGGGTGCGCGGTCGACCGGCTTTCCCTCACCTGCACGTACTACATGGTAGGTGCTGAGCTTGCCCGAGCTTCCTGTTAAGATTTCGTTAAAATCAACCTGGAAAAGATTTGCTACTGCGAATATAACACTTATCGGAATGTCGCGACCGTCTTGCTCATATTGTCTATAAGTATTGACATCAACGGAGATTTCCTTTGCGAGTAGTTCAACGGAATATCCGCATACCTCGCGAAGTTCACGCAGACGAGTTGCAACATTTGATATATTTTCTGAAAACATAAGGCTGTGCCCCTTTCTTTTATAAATTTATAACGTTACCGTTGCGAATTATTTTTCGCGCGGATTTAAGAGCGCGAATGCGCGTAATCATCATTTCATGATGACAGCCGGTGCAACGCAAGCGAAAATCAACTCCGATGCGAAGAACCTCCCAAGTTTTTGAGCCACAGGGATGGGGCTTTTTCATCTCTAAAATGTCGTGAACCATAATGTTTGTGACACTTTGCATCAACATTCACCGCCATTTTATAAATTATTCATATCATTATATCACAAAAAGAAGAACATTACAAGTAAAAAAAGAGAATACCGAAATTTCGGTATTCTCGGAGTTTAAGCGAGATAATCTTTTACCGCGTCGGGAATAATGAGTTCAAGGGCTTTCTGCGCTCGGTCAAGCTGGTCCGGCGTGAGTGAAATTTTAACCGGCTTACCATCACGGTTATTTATCGTGACGTAAAGCTTTCCGTCGTCGCCATCGGTTGTAAGGTACGGAGAATCGGTTGTGCCGAGTAAAAAATCCGTTGAAACTTCTAAGATTTTTGCTAAATTTGAAACGGTTGAAACAACCGGCTCCTGCTTTCCGTTTTCATATTTTGAAAGTGTGCCCTTATTAAGACCGCCGCCGAAAAGTTCGTTGTGTTTATTTGCAAGCTCTTCTAAAGTAAGCCCACGGGCGCGGCGCATTTCACGAAGTCGTTTTGCGAACATAGAAATTTTCCTTTCATTTTGTTTCTTATGTAATAAATTTATCATATTTTTTTGAAAAAAGCAATATTTTTTTGCAAAAAAAAGAAGAGCTCTCAATTAGAGAGCTCTCAAAATTAGCAGCAAGATTTTTTAACAAAGGATTCGCAATCTGTGCACTGCGGCATTGTCGGGTTTGCCTCGTGTGTTCCTACCTTAATTGAATTTAAGGTACAGTAGTTTTCGTTTTCGCTGTGATACTGGCACTGCTTTACACTGCACTTGATACTCGGATTTGACTGATTCATTTTTTATTACCTCCATATTTTATTTCAAAAATAGTATTGCCGCAAAATAAAAAATATATACATATTTGCGGTTTTGTGATAAAATAACAAATGAGGTGAGTGAAATGAAAATTTCGCCAAAAGCGGAATATTTAATTTCAAAACTGAATGAAAATGGAAATGAAGCGTACATTGTCGGCGGCTGTGTGCGCGATTTACTTATGGATAAAACACCGGGAGATTGGGATATTACAACGAGCGCAACACCGCAGGAGATACAAAGTGTTTTCTCTGATTTTACCACGATATTAACCGGAATTGCACACGGAACGGTTACGGTTATATATAAAGGTGAGGCGTTTGAAATTACAACCTTCCGCTTAGATGGTAATTATACAGACCACAGGCATCCGGATGGAGTGAAATTTGTTTCTGATTTAAACGAAGACCTTGCGCGCCGTGATTTTAAAATGAACGCAATCGCATATAGTCCGAATATGGGATTGGTTGATCCGTTTGGCGGTATGCAGGATATTGCATACAAAACAATATCGGCGGTGGGGGATCCTGAGATAAGATTTGCAGAGGATGCACTGCGAATTTTGCGTGCGCTTCGTTTTGCCGCAACACTTGATTTTAAAATTGAGGTGAGAACATTTTTTGCGGCGTGTGACACAGCACACACGCTCAATAATATTGCAACAGAACGGAAAACATCCGAATTTTTAAAGCTTATTTGCGGTGTTTCTGCAGAACGGGTTTTGCAGGACAGTGAGGAAATATTAAAATTTATTTTTGATGAAGAAATAAATACGCTTGGCATAAATAAAATGCCAAATGATGAGGTGTCAAGGCTGTGTGCTGTTTTTAAAAATTCGCCTAATAATTTAAATGCGCTCAGACTTCCGCGCAAAACTCAAAGCAGGGTTTTAAATATTTTGAATTATAAATTTAAAAATATGCAATATCTTGTTCGTGATTTAGGCGAGGATGCTGAGATATACTTGCGTTTAAACGGAACGGAAGATTTTACTGAATATGAATCAGTTAAAAATATGGGCTTTGGCATAGATGCGCTTGAAATAAGCGGGAAAGATTTGATTGCGCTTGGAATTCACGGTGAGATGATAGGGGAGATGCTAAAAAAATTTTCAGATGAACTTTGCGAGAATAAATTGAAAAATGAGTATGATGTACTTGTTACTCGTGCTAAAGAGCTTATGAGGTGAAAATATGAGAAAATTTGAAGTAACGGGAATGACCTGTGCGGCATGTTCAGCACGTGTTGAAAAAGCCGTTTCGGAGCTTTCGGGTGTTACCTCGTGCGCGGTTAATCTTCTTATGAATTCGATGACGGTTGAGGGAGATGCACCCGATGAAAAAATAATCGCCGCGGTAGAAAATGCAGGCTACGGAATAAAGGGTAATACAAAAAAACAAGGAATTGCGGATAATGACACTAAAAATTTGAAATACAAACTTCTTGCATCTGTCGTTTTTTTAATTGTTCTGATGTGTTTTTCAATGGGACATATGGCAGGGCTGCCAAATCCGCTGCATCATAATCCTATTGCAAATGCAATTTTGCAGATGTTACTAACCATAGTTATTATGGTGATAAATAAAAGATTTTTTATAAGCGGAACACGTGCAATATTAAATAAAGCACCGAATATGGATACTCTTGTGTCACTCGGTTCCGGTGCGGCTTTTGTATATAGTATTTATGCAACCTTTGCAATGACTTTTGACGTTGCAAATGCAGAAAAATATTTACACGAGCTTTATTTTGAATCTGCGGCAATGATTTTAACACTTATAACCGTTGGTAAAATGTTAGAGGCGCGCTCTAAAGGTAAAACAACAAATGCCATTTCAGCACTTTTAGACCTTGCGCCCAAAACCGCAATAGTTATAAAAGATGAAAAAGAAGTTGAGGTTCCGGCAAGTGAGATAAAAAAAGGCGATATTTTTATAGTTAAGGCAGGTATGTCAATTCCTGCAGACGGCGTTGTTATCGAAGGTTTTTCTGCAGTTAATGAGTCGGCTCTCACGGGTGAGAGCGTACCTGTTGACAAGGAAGCAGGTGATACGGTATCGGCGGCCACAATTAATGAAAACGGATACTTAAAATGTGAGGCAACTCGAGTTGGAGAAGACACAACGCTTTCGCAAATAATAAAAATGGTTACCGATGCATCAGCCTCAAAAGCGCCGATTGCTAAGGTCGCGGATAAGGTTTCGGGCATTTTTGTTCCAAGTGTGCTTGCGATTGCAGCGGTTGTGCTGATTGTTTGGCTAATTTTGGGCAAAGACTTTGGCTTTTCGCTCTCTCGTGCAATTTCCGTGCTTGTAATAAGTTGCCCTTGTGCGCTCGGGCTTGCAACGCCTGTTGCAATAATGGTTGGCAACGGTGTTGGTGCAAAGAACGGAATATTATTTAAAAATGCAACCGCGCTTGAAGCTGCGGGCAAAGCCACAATAGTGGCACTTGACAAAACGGGAACAGTTACAAAAGGAACGCCTGTAGTAACGGATGTAGTTCCTTTTAATTGCACGGAAAGTGAGCTTGTTATGCTTGCGTATGCACTTGAGGCAAAGAGCGAGCATCCGCTTGCTCGTGCAATAATTGAAAAAGCTAAGGGAGAGAAGCTTCTTTCTGCCGAGAACTTTGAGGTACTTCCGGGAAACGGTGTATCTGCGGTAATAGATGGTGCCGTTTGCTATGGCGGAAGCGTTAAATTTATAGAGAGTAAGGCGCAAATTTCTCAAGAAATAAAGAAAACTGCTGATAAATTTTCAGCTTCAGGAAAAACTCCGCTTCTGTTTTGCAAAAATGAAAGTATTTTGGGAATTATCGCGGTTTCCGATGAAATTAAAGACGACAGCTCCGCGGCGGTGCGTGAACTTTTGAATATGGGCATACATGTTGTTATGATAACGGGAGATAACGATATCGTTGCGCATGCGATTGCAAAACGAGCAGGAATTTCTGAGGTTGTTTCAAACGTATTGCCTGACGGAAAAGTGCACGCGATACGCAGCCTTAAGGCTAAAGGAAAAGTTATTATGGTGGGCGACGGAATAAACGATGCTCCTGCGCTTACTGCCGCAGATACGGGTGTTGCAATCGGTGCAGGAGCTGATGTTGCAATTGATGCTGCGGATATAGTTCTGGTAAACGGCAGATTGTCTGACGTCTCCGCAGCGATAAGGCTCAGCAGAAAAACCCTTAAAAACATTTATGAAAATTTATTCTGGGCATTTATTTATAATATCATTGGAATTCCGCTTGCAGCGGGAGCATTCGGTCTTATGCTGAATCCGATGTTCGGTGCGGCGGCGATGAGTTTATCGAGCTTTTGTGTTGTCAGCAATGCACTCAGGCTTAATTTGTTTGACATAAGAAATGCTACCGGAGATAAGAAAATAAACAGAAAGGCGGTGAAAAATATGGAAAAGGTAATTAAAGTTGACGGTATGATGTGTCCGCATTGCGAGGGAAGAGTTAAAAAGGCACTTGAGGAATTAGACGGCGTGAATGAGGCAATTCCAAGCCATGTTGATGCGCAGGTAACGATTAAGCTTTCAAAAGAAGTATCGCTTGATACGCTTCATTCTGCAATCGAAGCTCAGGGTTATACGGTTATAAAATAATTGACATTTTAAAATTAAGCGAGTATAATGAGATAAAATTAAATACAGGGGAGCTCGATATGTCGGGCTGAGAGGAAGTACAAAACTTCG
>JAZNOR010000016.1:0-11217 GCA_045589235.1 Eubacteriales bacterium
AATTGTCTTCCTAAGACCGCTTGGCCTCCGACTTGGGAAAACCGTTACGTTGAAGATGGTTGGTCTGTTCTGTTTGATGGCAATGTGTGGATTGTTTATTCCTGCAAAGCGCGCAATCATTTCCACTTTTGAGGAAATCTATTGCGACGTAGGCGATTCGCAGAGTATCGAAGAGAGCCTGTCCACCTTCTCTTCCCACATAACGAATATTATTGGCATTGTCAATGGAGCCAATGAAAAGAGTTTGGTTCTTATTGACGAATTGGGTGCAGGTACTGACCCTGTTGAGGGTGCGGCACTTGCAGTTTCGATAATTGAATATGCGCGGAAACTTGGTGCGCGCGTTGCGGCGACAACACATTATACAGAACTTAAAAGCTACGCACTCACAACCGAGCACGTTGAAAATGCAAGCTGCGAGTTTGACGTTGAAACTCTAAGACCGACATATAAGCTTCTAATCGGTGTTCCCGGTAAGAGTAATGCATTCGCAATTTCAAAGCGTATTGGCCTTTCGGATTATATTATAGACAATGCAAAAAAGCTTATTGATAGTGAAGATAAGCGCTTTGATGAAATTTTAGCATCTCTTGAAGAGAAAAGGTCAAAGCTTGAAGAAGAGCTTCGTGCGGCAGAGCGTGCGCGTCGTGAAACCGAGGAAATGCGCAAAAAAGCGGAAGAGTTTGATGCGAGCATTGAACGTGACCGCGATAAGGCTCTCGAGCGTGCAAAGGCAGAGGCAGAACGACTTATCAAAAATGCACGTGCAACTGCAGATGCTGTGTTTGAGGAGCTTGATGAAATTCGAAAGAAACGCCGCAAGGAAGAAAACTATCAAGCTGTAAATGATGCGCGTGCTGCAATGCGCAGAAGTTTAAATGAAGCTGAGGATAAACTTGCGGGTATCGGCAAGAAGAAAAAAGTGCAGGCGGCACCGCTAAAACGTCCGCTTAAAGTTGGCGACACGGTTGAGCTTATTAACCTCGGCACTCGTGCAACGGTTCTCACGGTGCCCGATAAGAGTGGAAATCTTCAGGTTCAGGCAGGAATTATGAAGGTTACCGTTAAGGTGCGCGACTTAAAGCTAGTTGAAGAAACGGGCGATAAAACGGTTACTGATTTTATTGCCAAAAAACAGGCAGAGCTTAGAAATATAACAGTGAAACCAGAGGTCGATTTACGCGGTATGTTGCCTGAAGAGGCAGAAAGCGTGCTTGAACGATATATCGACACCGCTTTTCTTGCAAAACTTGGAACTGTAACGATTATTCACGGAAAGGGAACGGGTGTCCTGCGCCGCACAGTGCAGGAGAATCTAAAGCACAACCGTCACGTTAAGAGTTTCAGGCTTGGAACTTTCGGCGAGGGTGAAAATGGTGTTACCATCGCAGAACTGAGAATTTAGTGCAAAGTGACGCAGAAAATAAGTATTGAAAATTGAAAAAATTATGCTTCTTCTGCTTGAAATTTATAAAATGATGTAGTATAATATGTTTTATAAATATTAAATTGCATATTATTTCGATAATTTATTATCCCCCTGTTAATACTATTGGGGTGAAACGGAGGGTACACGTTATGTGTTCTAAAGTAGTTTTAATTAACAATCAGGTTGGTTTACGCGCGCGTCCTGCCACATTTTTTATACAGAAGGCAAACGAGTTCAAGTGCAGTATTCAGGTTGAGCGTGATGAGCGTCGTGTCAATGCAAAAAGCCTGCTTGGTGTTTTATCTCTCGGAATCGTTAAAGGTACTGAAATTAACATTATTGCAGACGGTTCGGATGAAAAAGAGGCAATCGAGGCGCTTTGCGAACTTGTTGATTCCAATTTTTCTGAATAATCAAAAACGTAAGTCTCGAGCGCCGCGTAAGTCAAGCGGCGCTTATTTTTTTACAGAGGTGCGCACTTTATGATGACGGAGCGTGTTGACGTACACGAAAAGGCACTTTCACTTCCGGCAAAGCCCGGCGTGTATCTTATGCTAAACAAAAACCGTGAGGTCATATATGTCGGCAAGGCGAAAAAGCTTATAAATCGCGTGAGCTCGTATTTTCGCGAGAATCCGAACCATAACTATAAAACTAAGGTTATGGTAAAGCAGGTGTGGGATTTTGATTACATCGTTACGGATACCGAATTTGAAGCTCTTGTTTTAGAAAATTCGCTTATAAAACGCCACATGCCGAAGTATAATATTTTACTTAAAGACGATAAAGGATATCCTTTTGTGCGCCTTGACGTGGGGGCAGAGTTTCCCAGATTTTCAATCGTTTCAAAACCGCAAAATGACGGCGCTAAGTACTTCGGTCCGTATAGCGGAAGAGTAGCTTCGAAGGCGGCAATTTCGGCAACTCAGCAAGCGCTTAAATTACCATCGTGCAGCAGAAAATTTCCGCGGGATATCGGAAAAGAACGCCCGTGCTTGAATGCACATCTTAAAAAATGCTGTGCTGTATGCAGCGGCAAGATTTCAAAGGAAGAATATCACGCTCTTATAAACAGAGCGATTTCGCTTTTTGAAGGTAAATGTGATGAACTGCTTGATGAATTAAATGCAAAAATGCAGGCGCACTCTGAGAATATGGAGTTTGAAGCGGCAGCTCGTGTGCGCGATGAAATTCGCGCAATTGAAAAATTAGAGCTTCGCCAGAAGGTGCTGTCAGGCGTTATGTCGGATACTGATGTAATCGCAATTAAAGTAGGCGAGAGCAAGTGCGCATTTTCGGTTTTACATTATATAAACGGCGCACTTCTGGAAAGCGAAGCCGAGCTTATTGATACGCCGGTTTATTCCGATATCGGCGAGCTTTTATTTAACTTTGTAAAGCAGTACTATATGCCGCGGAAAATTATGCCGCGTGAGATTTATTTATCAGATGAAATCCCTGATGCCGAACTTCTTGAAAAATGGCTAACTTCACTTTGCGAGCATCGCGTGTATATAAACACACCAAAGCGCGGTGAAAAGCTAAAGCTTACACAAATGGCGCGTGAAAATGCACACGAAAAGCTTCGCCTAGCAGTTAGCGATGAGGAAATAGTATCGCGAGTGCTCGAGGATTTAAAACATTTGCTGGGGCTTAAAACTCTTCCACGCTTGATTGAATCATATGATATTTCAAACACGGCAGGAAGTGAGCAGGTAGCATCAATGATTGTATTTTCTGATGCAAAACCTTCCCGTTCAAAGTACAGAAAATTTAAAATCAAAACACTTAGCGATCAAGACGATGTCGGCGCAATGCGTGAGGTAATATCGCGCCGTATGGAGCGATATCTTGCGGGAGATGAAAAATTCTCACCGCTTCCGGATTTAATTTTACTCGACGGTGGAAAAGGGCAGACCAATGCAGTGAATGCGCTTCTTAGCGATATGAAAATAGATGTTCCTGTTTTCGGAATGGTGAAGGATGACCGCCACCGTACACGTGCAATAGTTGCACCGGATGGGCGCGAGGTTGGAATTTCAGCAAATCCTGCGGTGTTTAAACTTGTAGGAACTATTCAGGAAGAGGTTCACAGAGCTGCAATTGAATACCATAGGTCACTTCGTGGAAAAACTATAAAAAGCTCGACGCTTGAAAAAATTCCGGGAGTTGGAGATTTGAGAAAAATAGCTCTGTTAAAACATTTTAAAACGATTTCGGCAATTAAAACAGCCTCGGTTTCCGAGCTTAGTAAGGTTGTTCCGCAATCGGTTGCGGTGAATATTTACGAATTTTTTAATAAGGAGTAAGCTTATGAGAGTTATTACAGGTACGGCACGCGGAAGAAAACTCAAAACCCTTGAAGGTCTTGATACGCGCCCTACAACGGATAGAGTTAAAGAATCAATTTTTAATATAGTTCAGTTTGACATACCGGGAAGACGCGTGCTCGATTTATTTGGCGGAAGCGGCCAGATGGCAATTGAGGCTGTGAGCCGTGGAGCTAAGTCCGCTGTAGTTGTTGACAATGCGCAGGCGGC
Organism: Eubacteriales bacterium; assembly: GCA_045589235.1. Classification (GTDB taxonomy): domain Bacteria; phylum Bacillota; class Clostridia; order Oscillospirales; family JAAYXM01; genus RGIG7332. The sequence continues at coordinate 3,970 of JAZNOR010000016.1, forward strand.
GGCTAAAATTATTAATGATAACGTTAAAACCTGTGGATTTGATAAAGAAATCTCGGTTGTCTGCAGTGATTTCTCGACATATTTGCGCAGCGCCAATCAGTTTGACGTCATATTTTTAGACCCGCCGTACAAAGGAAATTTAATGGAGAGAGCATTAAATCAAATTTGTGAGATTGACATATTGACAGATGGTGGTATAATAGTATGTGAGAGTATGCGCGAAACTGAACTTCCGGAACTTAATGCTCCGTATGTAAAGGGACGCGAATATCTCTACGGAAAGTCAAAAATCACCGTATATAGAAAGGGATAAGATATGAAAACCTGCATATATCCGGGTAGTTTTGACCCGATTACGCTCGGCCATTTGGATGTTATTCGGCGTGCAGCGGGAATTTTTGATAAGCTTATTGTAGCTGTTATGGTAAATAGTAAAAAGAAAACTCTGTTTACTGTTGAAGAGCGAGTTGAGCTTATTTCCCGAGTTGTTAAAGAACTTCCCAATGTATCCGTTGAGTTTTCTTGTGATTTGTTATCAAGATGGGCCGAGGAAGTCGGTGACTGTGTTGTAATTAAGGGATTGCGCGCTATAAGCGACTTTGAAAGTGAATTCCAGCAGGCGCTTATAAATCGAAAGCTCAACCCTGAGCTCGAAACTATTTTTCTGCCGACTTCGGAGGAAAATTTGTACTTATCTTCCAGCATTGTAAAAGAGGTTGGGGCACTTGGCGGCGATATTTCAAAATTTGTTCCGCAGGAAATTCTTGAGGACGTTAAGAAAAAATTAAGTAGGGGGCAATAAGCTATGGCAACAGGAATTGAAGAATTGATTGGTATGTTATATGATATGGTGCAAGATTCTTGGGCACTTCCTTTCGGCGCAGACAAGTGTTTACTCGACCGTGAGCGTGCTCTCGATTTAATTGAGGAAATCAAAACCAATTTACCGAAGGATTTAGAGCAGGCTCGTGTTATCGTCGAGGGCAGAAATGATATTCTCGCTCAGGCAAAGCGCGAGGGCGAGGCTATAAAGCGTGCAGCTGAAGAAAAGGCTCGCCAGCTTGTTTCGGAGGACGAGATTTTACTTACTGCAAAGCAGCGCGCAAATGAAATGGTAACACTTGCAGAAACCAAATCGAAGGAATTGTCGCGTACAGCAAACGAATATGTTGACGATGCACTCAAACGTTTAGAGGCGGTTACTCAACAGGCACTTGAGGAAATACGCACAGCGAGAACCCAGTTTAAATCAGCTACAAAGAAATAAATTAAATGCAAGAGGGAATTTGCCCTCTTGCATTTTTATTCATAAAGGCTTGATTTTATCGCTTTAGTGTGATATACTGTTAATAAGTTTTATACATAGGAGGAAATTTAATTATGACAGGTGAAGTTTTGGCATTCGTGCTTTACTTTGTCGCAATGCTTGGAATTGGTGTTTTCTTCTTCGTTGCAAGCAAGTCACAGGGTGAGCAGGATTATTTTTTAGGCGGTCGTAAGATGGGCCCGTGGGTTACTGCTATGAGTGCGCAGGCATCGGATATGAGCGCGTGGCTCCTTATGGGTCTCCCGGGTTCGATTTTAGCGTTTGGTCTTGGTCAGGCGTGGATCGGTATCGGTCTTGCAATCGGTACTGCGCTTAACTGGATTATCGTTGCAAAGCGCCTTCGTAAATTCTCAAAGGCTGCAGGCGATTCGATCACAATGCCGCAGTATCTCACAAACCGCTTTATGGCAAAATCATCAGCGCTTAAGATTATCTGCGCAATTGTATTCTTAGTAAGCTTTACAATTTATGTTGCATCAGCATTCTCAGCGGGAGCTAAAGTGTTTACACAGCTTTTCCCGGCACTTGAGAGTGGCGCTGCGATGATTATCTTTGCAGCAATCATTTTGATTTACACCTTCCTCGGCGGCTACAAGGCTGTTTGCTGGACTGACTTCTTCCAGGGTCTTTTGATGCTCGCTGCAGTTTTAATTGTTCCTATTGTTATGGCAGCTTCAGGTAACACCGATGCATCACTTTTAAATGCAACGGTTACCGGTGCTGACGGTACTGCATATACATTTATCGCAGATTTATTTTCAGCTCCTGCAAAGGAAATCATTTCAGGTCTTGCATGGGGTCTCGGTTACTTCGGTATGCCGCACATCATTGTTCGATTTATGGGTATCGAGAAGCCGAGTATGGTTAAGAAATCTGCAACCGTTGCTATTATCTGGGTTGTATTATCACTCGGTGCAGTTATTTTAATTGCATATTTTGGAAGAATGTTCTTAATTGACGGTGCATCATTTGCTGAGGGGTTACTCTCAACAGGTGCGCAGGAAATGATTTTTGTTAAGCTTACTCGTGCAATCTTCCCGTCATTCATTGCGGGTATCTTACTTGCAGCTATTATCGCAGCTTCAATGTCAACCGCTGACTCACAGTTACTCGTTGCTTCATCTTCATTCACAAGTGATATTTACAAGCCGATTATCCGTAAGAGCGCATCTGGCAAAGAGCTTCTTTGGGTCGGACGCATCGTTGTTATTATCGTTTCTGTTGTTGCTTACTTCATTGCATCAAGCAAGGGTGAGGGCGCTGCAGCAATCATGAGCCTTGTATCAAATGCGTGGGCACTCTTCGGTGCAGCATTCGGTCCGGTAATTTTACTCTCCCTCTTCTGGAAGAGATTTACATATAAGGGCGCAATTGCAGGTATAGTAACAGGTGCAATTGTTGACATCGTGTGGCTCGTTTGGTTATCCGGCACAGGTATTTATGAAATTATACCGGGCTTTATCGTATGTGCAATCTTCTCAGTTGTTGTTTCCCTCTTTGATAAGAAGCCGTCTGCTGAAGTTGAAGCGCTTTATGCTAAAGCAACAGATAATTCAATTGATGACTAATTAAAGCAAAATAAAAGGTCTTAACCAATTGGTTAAGACCTTTTTTGTTTTACTTTTTAACTTCAAAGCCTGCAAAGCTGAATGGTGGAATATCGGAGAGAATAACTTTATTTCCGTGAAGCTCGGCAGTACAATTGATTGTTGAAACAACCTCAGAATACTCACCGTCTAATGTAACGGTCGGAGTAAATGCGGTATCAGCAAAGATGTTGAAGTAACCGACAGCGAGCGCGTTATCACTTTTCTTTGTCATCATATGAACATTCGGATTACCCAAACTATGCGCCGGAAGCGGAGTGCCAAATGATGCGATTACATCACGAAGCTCTCTTGCTCTTGCATAGCTCTGACCCAAGTGGCGATTGTTGTAATATGCATCAAATGCAAAAACAAGGAACTTTTCACCATTTGCATTTTCATAAGTGTAGCTTACCGGATACTCAACGGTCTTGCCGTTTTCATTAACTCTTAAGTAGCTTAATACTTTAACATTTGGATTAAGCTCAACCTTGTATGCACGAATAGCACCTTCGTGGATATTGACGCAACGGTTGCCGTCAACAAAGCGCTCGAGAGTTGATGCGTATTCATCGCCCTTCTTGATAATACCAACATCAATTCCGTCTTCAGCTAAGATTTCAGCCGCACGCATATCAATGATAAGACCGCGCTTAAGTTCAACCTTCGGAACGATGCGAACGTTTTCGTCAAATGCGATGCCACAAACACCAGCATTTGTATATGTAGTCGGAACACCGGAATCGCAGAGCATTCTGATTGCCGGGTTGTAGAAAATTTCAACTAAACGGCGACCAGTTGTAACGGATTCAGGAATTTTCATTCCCTTATACTTATCCATCGTGTCATAAACGCGGACACCTGCGATTTTCTTATCGGAAAATGCCTTATCAATCCAGTCGTAAACAGGTTTATTTCTCACATGTCTGTCAATATAACCTGTTTCGTAATCAGGTTGAGCATAGTAGTCTAGATCGTATTTTAAAATACCGTCAATCGTTCCGTCAATGCGGAGGCCCATATCGAATAACTCAACATTTGCAGCAGGGCAGTGGTTTCTCGGTCTCGGCCACGGGTCTCCCTCGCCGAAAGCCTCGATGTCATGAGGTACATGGCTGCGTGATAAGCGCTCGTATTCGATAACGTGTGAAAGAAGTGTGCCGTGGTGATACCCGACACGCTGTGGCCAATATGAGGCCCCGATGAGACGTAAAAACGGAGCTGCCTCGTCACCTGCAAATGTGCGGGAAATTTCTTCGGCAGTAGCACCGTCAAGACCCCAAGAGCCCATATTTGTGCAAACACCTGCTCTGATTTTCGGGTTAACCTCGTTAATTGCAGATCGAACAGTACTTGCAAATTTCTTAAGGCTTTCGCCGTTTGCCTGCATCCAGGCAAGACGGTATTTGCTGTTCGGCATACGAAGAACTTTTTCCTGAAGCTCTTCGGGAGAAATGTCCTCACCTAAAATTTCGCGGATGCGCGCCATATGTAAATCACAGGTGCAGTGCAGGCTGTTACCAAAGTATGAGAAGCCAAAGTCATCGTCATATTGAATCATATCAACGCCGCATTTTGCGAGGTTATATGCATTATCGTAAACAAGCTCTAAAAATTTATCGTCAAATGGGCAATGGTAGGTTGTCTCTGCACCGTCTGAGCCTTTTATCATTGTTGTGCCTAGATTCTTAACATAGCCGAATGCCCAATGCCAGCAGGCAACCTCAAAGCCTTCCTTATGGAAGAAATCACAGTTTTCTTTGAGAAGTGGATAAGTCGCGTCCTTTTCCTCCTGTGTTGTCGGGTATGGAGTCATACCTGCGAGGAAAACACGTTTTACTCCAAGACGACGGAGTTCAGCGAGTGTTTCTTCGCGGTCACCGCAATCGTTTCCGAATTTAGGAAACATAACCGGCGTGCCTATTTTATACATAAAATCACCACACAATAAAATTTGTTATAAACATTATATCAAAGAAAAAATAAATGTAAAGTGAAAATCTTCCGTATTTTTTGCGATTTTGTTCGGATTAAAACATTTTTAAAATGTGCTCTTTTGGAACTAATCCGACAGATTTATCGCTGATTTTACCGTTTTTAAACATAATAAGTGTGGGAATGCTCATAATGCCGTATTTTCTGGCAATTTCCGGAGCTTCATCAACATTGACTTTACCAACTTTGATTTTACCTGCGTATTCCTTTGCGATTTCTTCAACAGTCGGTGCGAGCATCATGCACGGACCACACCAGGTTGCCCAAAAGTCAACGAGAACGGGAAGGTCAGACTTTAAAACTTCGTTTTCAAAATTAGCTTCATTTAAAATAATTTCCATTTCTATTTCTCCTTACTTTTGTAATATAACATACAATGACAAAAACCCTCAAAGTCGGGATCTGCCATTTGTTCGCGAAATTCTTTGCAGATGCATTTGTTGTCTTCGGTCATCTCTAAACGACATGGGCAGTACCCACCCTTTTGCTTTAAGCCCTCTTTAATGCTTGCGACAACTTTTTCATCTGGATTGAGTGTTATTGCCATATTAAACCTCCTGTAAAAAATAGCGGCTTGAAGTTAATCAAGCCGCAAAAGTATTTAACGGTAAATAATCTGGTCGCGGTCAGGGCCAACGCCGACGATTGAAACCGGACACTCACAAACTTCCTCGATACGAGCGAGGTACTTTTTGAGATTTTCCGGAAGCTTGTCATACTCGCGAATATTGCTTAAATCCTCATCAAAGCCATCAAACTCCTCGTATACCGGAGTGCAATAAGCAAGCTCGGATAAGTCAGCCGGGAAGTCGCGCGTAATTTCGCCGTTCTTTTCGTAACCGACGCAAAGCTTGATTTTCGGAAGACCCATAAGCGGGTCAATTTTATTAATAACAATTGAGGTTAAACCGTTTACACGAGCTGTGTAGCGCGCGATGACTGCATCAAACCAGCCTGTTCTGCGCGGACGACCTGTTGTTGTTCCAAACTCATGACCCTTCTGGCGGATGTACTCACCGGTTTCATCCTCAAGCTCTGTCGGGAACGGACCTTTACCTACACGTGTAGTATAACCTTTACAGATACCGATTATTTCATCAATTGCTGTCGGGCCGACACCTGAACCGATGCAAACACCGCCTGCAACCGGATGCGATGAGGTTACATACGGATATGTACCCATATCAAGGTCTAAGAGAGTACCCTGAGCACCCTCGAAGAGAACATTCTTGTTAGCCTTGAGTGCATCGTGGATAATCGGAGTTGTATCGCGAACGAACTTAGCGAGACGCTCTGCATATTCGCAGTACTCAGCTAAAATTGCATCAATGTCAAGCGGCTCTTTGCCGTAGAGCTTTGTAATAATTTCGTTTTTTCTTTCACCTGCAGCGCGAACGACAGCTTCAAACTTATCAGGATTGATAAAGTCGTGCATACGGATACCGCTACGCTCTGCTTTATCCATGTAGCACGGGCCGATACCCTTTTTGGTTGTGCCGATATCGGAGTTACCGCGAGCTTCTTCGCTTAAGCCGTCAAGCTCGATGTGCCAAGGCATAATAACGTGTGCACGAGCATCAATATATAAATTATCAAGAGAAATTCCGCGCTCTGAAAGACCTGCCATTTCGGTTAAAACAACCTTCGGGTCGAGCACAACACCTGCACCGATAATGTTAACGGTACCTTTGTATAGAATACCTGACGGAATTAAATGGAGCTTATAGACATTATCACCGACAATAACGGTGTGGCCTGCGTTGTTACCGCCTTGCGAACGAACAACGACATCAGCCTTTGAAGAGAAAATGTCAATAAACTTACCTTTTCCCTCGTCGCCCCACTGCGCGCCGAGAACTACTTTACCTGACATAATAAATCACCTTATCCTTTCGATGAAAGTGTAAAATTTACAAAAGAAAAAATACAAAATTATTATAGCATATTTTTTTGCAAAAAACAAACTATTTTTATTAAAATATTTTATATAAAAAACTAGATTTATTGTGCAATATAATGTATAATATAACTAAGTATAACTACAACTTGGAGAAAAGTATGATTTATTTAGACAATGCTGCGACAACGCAGGTTAAGGACAGTGCAATAGAAGCGGCAACCGAAGCAATGAAACATAGCTTCGGAAACCCATCCTCCTTGCACGCGCTCGGAATTGAAGCTGAAAAAATAATTAAAACGGCGCGTGAAGCGATTGCCGAAAAAATCGGCGCTGATAAAAATGAAATAGTGTTCACATCAGGAGGTACCGAGGGGAACAACACCGCGATTTTCGGCGTTGCAGAATGGAAAGGTAAGCGCGGTAAGCATATAATCACAAGT
>JAZNOR010000017.1:0-5892 GCA_045589235.1 Eubacteriales bacterium
TTGCACTTGTTATGCACACCTATCGTCAGCTATCCGATATTTCTGCAAGCCTTAAAATCGAAGAGGTTCCAACGCAAAGCTTTAAGGTTTTAAACGCCGCCGGAATACCGCGTCTTATTTCAACAACGAAGGAGAATAAAATATGAAATGCACAAATGAAATGAGTTTAACCATTCCCTCTCGCTCTGCAAATGAGAGCTTTGCAAGGAGCACTCTTGCAGCTTTTACCGCACAACTTGATCCTACACTTGATGAATTAAACGACATAAAAACCGCCGTATCCGAGGCGGTTACAAACTGCATTGTTCACGCCTACCCTGATACGGTGGGCAAAATTTACATAAAGGCAAAGCTATTTGATAACAACACGGTTGAAATCTCAATTCGCGATAACGGTTGCGGCATTCCAGATGTTGAAAAGGCACGAGAACCGATGTTTACAACAGGAAATGACGAACGAAGCGGAATGGGCTTTACCATTATGGAAAGCTTTACCGATAATTTGCGCGTGCGCTCTTCCCCTCGTGGTACCACTGTAACTATGAGAAAGAAAATATCCATGCGCATAAGCGGGGGCCGTTGCCTTGATTGATAATCTTTCTCTAATATCAGCCGCTAAATCCGGGGATTCCGATGCTCTTGAGCGTGTAGTTTCCGAAAACACGGGCCTTGTCTGGAGTGTAGTTCGGCATTTTACCAATCGCAATGTCGACCGCGACGATTTGTTTCAGCTTGGTTGTGTTGGGCTTATAAAAGCAATTTCAGGCTTTGACGAAACATTGGGTAATCAGTTTTCCACATATGCCGTTCCTAAAATTGCAGGTGAAATACGAAGGTTTTTGCGTGATGACGGAACAATTAAGGTAAGTCGTTCGCTAAAAGAACAAAACCGAAAAATTAAAATTGCGCAAGAGTCTCTCTCTCACACACTCGGGCGTGACCCAACGATTTCTGAGCTCGCCGAAAAAACCGGCTTTACCGTTGAAGAAATAGCCCAGGCAGAATTTGCAACCGGGGATGCAGACTCTTTAAGTCGCGAAACAAGCGATGACGGAACCCCGCTTGAAAACTTGCTCGGCACCGACGGAATCGAAGAAAAAATTCTTGAAAAGTTAACACTTGAAGCGGCAATAAAGCGTCTTCCGCCCCGTGAGCAAAAAATTTTGAATTTGCGATTTTTCCATGGTTTAACACAAGACAAGTGTGCTAAAATTCTCGGCATATCGCAGGTGCAAGTCTCGCGCGTTGAGCGCGCATCGCTTAAAAAGCTTCGCGAATACATTGACTTTGCTCCTTAATTTTATTATACTAAAGCTACTACGTTTTCAGGAGCTAAGTATGGAAATTCATTTATCAGATCATTTTAATTATAAAAGACTTTTGCGCTTTACCTTCCCGTCAATTATAATGCTTCTTTTCACGTCGATATACGGCATTGCAGACGGGCTTTTCGTTGCAAATTTTGCAGGTAAGCAAGCGCTTGCGGCGATTAACTTCGTCTACCCGATTCTTATAATTTTATCCACCTTCGGATACATGTTTGGTGTGGGTGGAAGCGCACTTGTTGCAAAGACTATGGGTGAAGGAAAATCGAAAAAGGCAAACGAATTATTCTCACTTTTTGTTTATATTTCAACCGCACTCGGCGTTGTGTTCTCCGTTTTGGGCTTTTTCTTCTTAAAGCCACTTATGTCAGTTCTCGGTGCTGAGGGTGAGATGTTAAATAAAGCTACAACTTATGGCCTTATTTTACTTATCACGATGCCGTTTTGGAATCTGCAGTTTATGTTCCAAATGTTCTTCGTAACGGCGGAAAAGCCAAAACTCGGGCTTTATGTAACAATCCTTGCAGGAGTTGCAAACGTCATTTTAGATGCGCTTTTTATAGTTGGGTTTAAATGGGGCATTGCAGGTGCTGCAATTGCAACGGGAATTAGTCAGCTTATCGGCGGCGGTGTTCCGCTTATTTACTTTTCTCGGAAAAACACAAGCACTCTGCGATTAGGTAAAGCTAAATTTGATGCAAAGGCTTCCCTTAAAGCTGCAACAAACGGCTCGTCCGAGATGGTTACAGGCATATCCGGCTCACTCGTCAATATTCTATATAACACTCAGCTTTTAAAATACGCAGGTGAAGACGGTGTTTCGGCATACAGCATAATTATGTATATGAGTATGGTTTTTATCTGTCTTTTCTTTGGCTATGCAAATGGCGTAGCCCCCGTTACAAGCTATCATTACGGCGCCGAAAATCACTTGGAGCTTAAAAGTCTGCTCAAAAAGAGTCTCGTTATTATACTAACATCTTCAGTTGCAATGCTCGCATTTGCACTTATTTTCGCAAAGCCGTTCTCGCTTATATTCACAGGCGGCGACACTGCACTTTTAAGTCTAACTCACCACGGGCTTATTATCTATGCATTTAATTTCCTTTTTGCAGGGCTTGCAATTTTCGGCTCATCGTTTTTCACAGCACTTAATAATGGTGCTGTGTCAGCAACGATATCTTTTCTGCGAACCTTTATCTTCCAGGCGATTTTAGTTATCATCTTCCCCATACTTTGGGAGCTAGACGGAATATGGTGGTCGATAGTAGTTGCGGAAGCGCTAGCCGCAATAGTTTCAATTTTCTTTATAGTTAAAATGCGCGATAAATATCAGTATTAAAAAAAGACCTCTCATATGAGAGGTCTTTTTCTTTTTAGTTATACTTAACGCTCATTAATTTCTTAGCGTGGTTATAAGCTGCATCTAAGCCGCCATTTTCAAGGATTTCTGCAAATTCCATAATGTACTTGTAATCTGCTGAATTCTTATCTAAACCTGCAATCTGAGTTAAAATCTCATCCTTCGGCATCTGTGATGCCTCGTCTGCACTGAACTTCATTGCAGCTGCAACTGCGATATAGAGGTAATACGGCTTAACACCTGCCTTATTGCAGCTGTGGATTGTGCCCACAAGTCTGTCCTCAGGAGATAACTTTCTCTTCAAATCGCGGCCAACGCGGAACACGGTATCGCCGAGCTTCTTATTGGTGAAACGATAGAGCAAATCCTCAACGTGCTCATAAAGAGCCTTTGCATCTGCATTGTAGTTAATTGAGAGCGCAAGAGCTGAAGAAACCATACCGCGAACGACGATTCTTTCAATCTCAGGGTCCTCAATTGCCTGCCAGATGTATTCATAGCCTTTGAGCGCACCGAGATATGCGGTCATTGAGTGACCCATATTGTGGATATAGAGCTTGCGCTCGATATAGAGCTGGAACGGTGCGTGAGCTTCCATATTCTTAATCGGCGGAATCTCGCCGCGGAATGCATCGCGGTCTACAATAAGCGTGCAGAACGGCTCAACGCAAACGCGAAGAATATCGCCCTTTGTCATTTCCGGAGTCTGAATCGGAACCATACGACCGATGGACGCTTCAACAAGACCTACAGTCTCGTTGAATGTCTTCTTTTCATCATCGGTAAGCTCCTTTGCAATCTCATTGCGGAGGAAGGTATCTGCGCCGATTAAGTTCTCGCAGATGATGATGTTAAACGGTGTGAAGTTGCCGTTCTCCCAACGCTTTTTAAGGCCCTTTGCAAGGTTACCCGTAATGCGCGGAAGAACATTTACGCCAACTGCAGTTGCCATAACATCTGCCTCTGCAATTGCATTAACAACCGCATCAACGTCCATACCATTAATTCCGTATACGTTTTTAACGGTAATTTCTGAACCGCCGTCATTTTCTAAAATTTCAACTGTGTACTGCCCTCTCTCATTGAGTGCATCAATAACCTGCATATTAACATCAACAAATCCGACTTCATAACCGGATAAGCTCATGAGCTGACCGATAAAGCCGCGACCGATGTTACCTGCACCGTACATAACTGCTTTCATAATTTTTACTCCTTTTAGGGTGTTATAAGTCTGATAATTTCTTCACACGATATACCCATAAAATAGTTTTCAATTTGAATATTTTCAAATGCATTTATAATTTCATCTTTATTGTGATTCACGCCGCAAAGCTTTTCTTCAAGCTCTGCCACATCACGTATTCCAAAGAAGTCGCCCGAAAAATGTGCCGCAGAAATTACACCGCGTGATACCTCAAGCATTACCTCAACGGTACCCGCTGCAAAGCGTTTTTTATTGTGGTATGTATATTGGGGCGATGAACCGAAATTCCACTCCCACGAGCGATATTTCTCCGAAAGCTTTAAAATTTCCGCATCCTCTTCCCTAGTTATATCGCGCACAACCGTGTCGGGATATTTTTTGCAAACAGCATATCTTATGGCATCAATTACTTCATCTACCGTAACATTCTTAACTGCGCTTATGTTTATAACGCGCGATGAAACGGAAGCAATACCCTTTGATGCAATTTTCTCTTTATCGGGCGTGAGAGCCTTTGAAAGCACGGTTAAATCCGAATTTATAAGCAAGGTTCCATGGTGTAAAATTCTCTCCCCACGCACTGCCTGCGCATTGCCCGACACTTTAAAATCGCCGAGCATTATATCGTTTCTGCCCGAGAGCTTAAGTTCAACACCGAGGCTTTTAAGCGCAGAAACAACCGGTTCCGTGAAATAAGAAAAGTCAGAAAACCACTTTTTCTCATCACAGATAAAGGTGAAATTTAAATTCCCCAAGTCCTGATACATAGCACCGCCGCCGGATAATCTCCGCACGACGGAAATACCCTTATCTTTGACAAAATCGGCATTTAACTCAGATAAAGTGTTCTGATTCTTGCCAACCACAATTGCATTTTCATTCTGCCAGAGAATAAAGGCATTATCGTCACAGCGGTCGAGGAAATATTCCTCGACCGCCATATTATAATATGCATCCCTTGACCGATTTACAAGGAAAATCATAGACTATACGCCGTACTTAGAACGACGGAGCTCCTCATTATCGGTGAAGTTACCCTTTGCCTCATAACCCGGAATCGGCATAACCTTCTGGTGGATAGTGTCGATAATCCATTCAGCCTGCGGGAAGAAGTCTGCATCGAGCTCGTAGCACGGAGTGATCCAGTTGCGAGCGCCAACAACTGCTGGCGGTGCATCGAGGTCGTCGAAGCAAACCTGACCGATTGTGTAAGCCATATCCTTAAGGATAGAGCCGCGAGCACAAGCGTCAGATGCAAGAACGATCTTACCTGTCTTCTTAACAGACTCAACAACCTTGTCATAGTTAAACGGAACAATGCTGCGAGCATCAATAACTTCAGCAGAAATGCCGTACTTCTCTTCTAAGATCTTAGCTGCATCGAGTGCACGGTAGAGAGTAGCACCGATGGTAAGAATTGTAACATCAGTACCAACCTTCTTAACATCCGGCTCGCCGAGCGGAATTTCGTAGTATCCTTCCGGAACGCCGCCCTCGTGGAACTGCTCACCAACATCGTAGATTCTCTGGCTCTCGAAGAAGATAACCGGATCGGTACCTGCAAGAGCTGAGTTCATAAGACCCTTAGCATCGTACGGAGTTGTCGGGAATACGCACTTGAGACCCGGAATATGAGCGATCATTGAAGACCAGTCCTGAGAATGCTGAGCGCCGTACTTAGAACCAACTGAAATACGAACAACAACCGGCATCTTGATAATGCCTGCACTCATTGACTGCCACTTAGCGAGCTGGTTGAATACTTCGTCACCTGCGCGTCCTAAGAAGTCACAGTACATAAGCTCAACGATTGCGCGACCGCCGGTCATAGCGTAACCTACAGCTGAACCAACGATAGCTGCCTCAGAAATCGGTGAGTTGAAGAAACGATGATACGGAATAGCCTCTGTAAGACCACGGTAAACAGCGAATGCGCCGCCCCAGTCACGGTTATCCTCACCGTAAGCTACAAGTGTCGGATCCTCATAGAACTTATC
>JAZNOR010000018.1:0-7443 GCA_045589235.1 Eubacteriales bacterium
AATACTGGCGTATTACCGATTTTTTTGATGCACTATTAACGGAAAAGATCAGTCCAAAACCAATTTCTTCCTATGTGAAGGCGCCGTTAAGACCTCTCTTTTTTTATTCGTATTTTACATCTACCCACGCGTTTTTCTCTGCCGATTCGTAAATTGATAATACCAAATCAACGCCGCGGCGCGCGCTTTTTGCAGGAATCATAACCTCTGCTTCACCAAGCACTGCTGAAATAATATTTGATACGATTTCGCAATGTGCTTCGATATCAATATCGTCAGGTCTCGTTCCTGCAATCTCGTGTGACTTCTTATCATCAAGCGGAATTACCTCAACATCAGAGTCTGTTTCGCTGTTGTTTTTATAAAGCGTAGTGTCACCAAGTGCGTAGAGAATACTTCCCTTTTCGCACTCGATTCTGATTCTGTCGCCCTCAGGTGAATGTTCGGGAATATAAGATAGCGTTGTGCCCATAATAACGCCGTGCGCGCCGTTTGCAAATTCCATAACGGCATTCGCAGTGTCTTCAACCTCAATGTCGCGACCGAGCGCACCGCAAATTGCCGAAACGCGCTTAACATCACCTGTTAAGTACATCATAAGGTCAACACCGTGAATTCCCTGATTCATAAGGCATCCGCCACCATCGAGTGCTTTCGTGCCCTTCCATTTAGATGAGCTGTAATATGCAGGTGAGCGATATCCGCGATACTGGCACTCAACGATTTTCATTGCACCAAGCTCGCCACTCTCGAGCAGCGCCTTTGCGCGTTTTACGCCAACTCGTGTTCGATTCGGAAAAACACAGCCGAGTTTTACGTTATTCTTCTCCTCCGCTTCAATCATCTCTGTCATTTTGTTGTGATGAATATCAAGCGGCTTCTCGCAAAGAATTGAAACTCCCTCATTTGCAAAGAAAACCGCGCAATCTGCGTGAAGACCACTCGGTGTGCAGATGCAAACTAAATCTATATCATCGCCTGAAAGCTCGTGATAATCACCAACTATTTTAGGAACATTAAATTTTTCTGCAAAGGCTTTGCCTTTAGCTTCGTTCGTTCCGTAAGCTGCGGCAACAATTTCCGCTCTGCCGTCGAGCTGTACTGCTTTAGCATGGCTTTCCGCAATCATTCCACAACCGATTATTGCAACTTTAACCATTAAAATTACCTCCAATCCATTAAATACATTGTAATATATTTTTTCTTTTTTGTGAATACTATATTTAATTTTCTCTTTACTTTTTTTATTAAAAGAGTTAAAATATGGATATACTATGTTTAGGAGGTAATTTATTATGGAATTTAAAGGTTCAAGAACAGAGGCTAACTTAATGGCTGCTTTCGCAGGCGAAAGCCAGGCGCGCAACAAGTACACTTACTACGCATCAAAGGCTAAAAAGGATGGTTATGAGCAGATTTCTGCGCTCTTTACCGAAACTGCTAACAACGAGAAGGAGCACGCTAAAATTTGGTTTAAGCTTCTTCACGACGAGGCTATTCCGGACACAGTTACTAACTTAAAGGACGCTGCTGCAGGCGAAAATTATGAGTGGACCGAGATGTATGCTGAATTTGCTAAGGTCGCTCACGAGGAAGGCTTTGACCACATCGCGTTCCTTTTCGAGTCAGTTGCTAAGATTGAAAAAGAGCATGAAGACCGTTATTTAAAGCTTCTTGCTAACATCGAAAACGGCGTTGTATTCACACGCGATGGTGATAAGATGTGGCACTGCTCAAACTGCGGTCACATTCATGTTGGCAAATCTGCTCCTGAGGTTTGCCCGGTATGCGCTCATCCGAAGGCATACTTCCAGATTAAAGCAGAAAATTACTAAACCAAAAATTAAAAGCGGTGACTTGTGTCACCGCTTTTTTTATTTAATCAAAAGCTTATCGGCAAACTTAAGTGCTGCCGGAACGTTCCAGAAGATTGATTCTTCTCCGATAACGTCAACGATTCCTGCTCTCTCAAGAGTTTCACGTACCTTTGGCTGAACGCCGCAGAGCAGAAGACTTCTTCCCTCTTGCTTATACTGCTCACAAAGCTCAAGAAGTGCCACAGCACCTGATGTGTCAACTAAAGTTACAGCGCGCATTGATAAAATAACAATTGGTTTTTCACGCAGCTCTGCGATTTTTTCAGAAAGCTTTTCAATTGTTGCAAAGAAAATCGGGCCTGTTATATATGCAATTTTTGTATCTCCGTGTTCAGAGGTAAGCTCAACGCCATTTTCAGAGAGTGCCTTAACATCAACATCTGCAACGGAAACGTCAATACTTGCAATTTTAATTACAAAGAAGATAATTGAACCTAAAACGCCAATGACAATGGCAATTGTTAAATCGAATATAACGGTTGATGCCATTGTAATAATGAACATCGCAATGCCGGTTTTTAACTTTTTCTTGAACATATAGATGATGTTTTCCCACTCGTTCATACGCCATGCAGTTACCATAAGAACACCTGCAAGAGCCGAGAGCGGAATACGCGACATAAATGAGCCTAAAACAAACATTGAGAGCAAGAGACCTACCGCGTGGATAATACCGCAGAGACGTGTCTGGCAACCGGATTTAATTGCAACTGACGTACGTGCGATAGCTGCAGTTGCAGGAACACCACCAAAGAACGGAATGATTAAGTTACCGATACCTTGAGCTAAAAGCTCACGGTCTGCATTTAACTTCTCGCCTTTCATTCTGCCTGCAGCCGCACCGCAGAGAAGGCTTTCAATCATACCGAGTGCCGCAATTGAAACCGCAGGTGTGATGTATTCCGGAATCTGCGCCCAATTGATTTTAGAGAAAGTAAGACGGTTATCAGGTAAAAGAGTTCTCGGAATTTCACCAACTGTTGCGATATTGTCAATTGAGAAAATCTCACATACAACAACCGCTAAAATAATTGCAACAAGTGAGCTTGGGATTCTCGCGCCAAGCTTTTTCGGCCAGAAAATCATAACGAGCACAACAAAAAGTGCAATTAACGTTGTTGCAAGATCTAAATTAAAACCATTTGTAAAGTATGATGCAAACTTTTCAAGCGCACTTGAACCTACTGAGGTTGTTCCAAAGAAGTTATCAATCTGACCGAGCGCGATGATAATCGCAATGCCCGATGTAAAGCCCGTGATAACCGGAGTCGGAATATATGTAACAAGCTTTCCACAACGCAAAAGTGCGGTAATTATGAGAATAAGACCTGCAATGAGGCACACCATAAGCACGCCGTTAAAGTCATACTTTTGTGCAAGGCCGATAAGCACCGCGGTCATAGCACCGGTCGGACCGGAAATCTGATACGATGCACCCGAGAGCGCACTCATAAGAAATCCTGCGATAATTGCAGTAATCATACCTGCCGCCGCAGTTGCGCCACTGCTGACACCAAAAGCGAGCGCAAGCGGAAGAGCTACCGCTGCAACGGTAAAGCCTGCAAGTAAGTCATTTGTGAATTTTTTGAAGTTATAGCCTGAAAATTCACTTTTTAAATCTTTTACAAACTGTGAAATCACGATTTCATCCCCTATATTATAATTTACTTATAAAGTATATTCCTTTTTGACAGCTTCGTCAACGCGCGGAATTTACGAAATTTATGTCGTTTTCGCTCTTTATTCTGTATTATTTTTATGTTATAATTATCCCCGTGAGGTGTATTGCCGTGAAAATTGGAAATATTACAATTGAAACACCGATATTCTTAGCACCTATGGCAGGTGTTACCGATATATCATTCCGCCGTGTATGTCGCGAGGCAGGTGCAGGGCTTTGCGTAACAGAGATGGTAAGCTCTCGCGCGCTTTTATATCAGGATAAAAAATCAAATCAGCTTATGACACTTGACAAAGAAGAGACTCCATCCAGCGTGCAGTTATTCGGAAACGACCCCGAATGTATGGCTGAGGCTGCGCAAATTGTTTGTGAGCGTGTTTCACCTTCAATCTTAGATATAAATATGGGCTGTCCTACGCCGAAAATAGTAAACAACGGCGACGGGTGCGCTCTAATGAAAAGCCCCGACCTTGCAGCCGAAATCGTATCTCGAGTTACCGATAAAATTAAAATTCCCGTAACCGTTAAGTTCCGCAAAGGCTGGGATTCAGGCTCGGTTAACGCCGTTGAATTTGCCCGTCTTATGGAGCAGGCAGGTGCCTCTGCACTCACCGTGCACGGAAGGACACGTGTTGCAATGTATTCGGGCAGAGCTGACCTTGATATAATCCGCGATGTTGTGAATGCCGTTAAAATTCCCGTTATTGCAAACGGCGATATATTCTCGATCGAAGATGTGCGCCGCGCGTTTAAGTACACGGGTGCCTCCGCTGTCATGATTGGTCGCGGCGCATTCGGTAATCCTTGGATTTTCACACAGGCAAAAGCTTTTTTTGAGGCCAAAGAAATTCCACCTCTTCCGCCTCTTCGCGAGCGACTTTTAGTTGCACAGAATCAGATTTTGCACTCTGCAAAAATGCGTGGCGAGCGCCCTGCAATTTTAGAGGCAAGGCGACATCTTGCCTGGTATCTGCGAGGAGTTCGCGGTGCCAACTATTATAAAGAAAAAATCTGTCATTTAAATTCACTTGAAGAATTAAAGCGCACGGTGCGCGAAATTTCCGACACTCTGGGAGGGTAGAATATGCAAGAAATGAAGCTTGTTTTACGCGCACAAAAAGGCGATAATGATGCCTTTTCCGAGCTCGTTTCACTCTATGAGAAGAAAGTCTACAACTTAACTCTCAGAATGACACGAAACCCAGAGGATGCACTGGATCTTTCACAAGAGATCTTCATCCGCATATACAAATCTTTGCCGCTATTTAAAGCACAGAGCACTTTTTCTACATGGGTCTATTCAATTGCATCAAACACATGCATTGACTTTACTCGAAAAGAGGCAAAGCGAAAAACTCTTTCAATAGATGAAGAGGAGTATTTTGATATTCCCGACCTTAAGCATCAACCTGAGGCCTGCGCCGAAAACAATGAACTTCGTAAGCAGATTGCAGCTGGAATTGATTCACTCTCGTCTGAGCATCGCGAAGTGATTGTGTTACGTGAGCTAAACGGCTTAAGCTATGAAGAAATTGCCGATGCACTTGACATAAGTTGTGGCACGGTTAAATCGCGCATTTGCCGCGCGAGAGAAAAGTTATGCTCATATTTAAGCAAATATGGGAACAAACCAAGTAAAAATTCGTCTAATAATACGAAAGGCAGGTGACGGAAAATGAATTGCTCAGAATATCGAGAAATCGGAAGTGCGATAATTGATAATGAAGCAAGTGATGCTGAAATCGCACAATTTAATGCGCATATCGCAGAGTGCGAGCTTTGCGCTAAATGGTATGAAACGATTAAAATTTTGCACAGCGAAACCGCAACTCTTGTAGAGGATGTTCCTGCTGAGTTGAAGACACGTGTTATGAACTCCGTCACGGCAAAAAAGAAGCCATTTTTAAGTCAGTTTAAATTTACGGCGGCAGCGGCAATTATAATTTTAATATCATATGCCGCAGGTGGATTGTATTCCAAATACGTCCCCGATGAAGCTGCTCCGCAAGAGATTTCAATTATCGCGGATGAGGAAAAGGCTTCTGCCACACCGGGGATGTACAGTCGAAGCGCAATTTTGCCCGATGCTGAATTTAAACCAAAGATGGAATCCGCTGAGATTCCTCATTATGATTCAAAGCAGAGCTTTGTAATTTTACTGCACGGAAGTGAAATTCCCGACATTCTTAAAGATGTAGAATATGAAGAATATTCGGGACATCGTTATTATAAAGTCCCCAAAGAAGATTTTGATCTCTTTAAGAATTTTGATTACGACTCACTACCCTGCGACCCTGATGGTGCAACGCACGGTCTGGTTATCATTAAACAATAAAAAAACACCTGTGGAAAACCACAGGTGTTTTTATCTTTAAATTATTTGCCAATTGCGCGGTTATACGCTGAGGTGTGAATTTCAAGTAACTGCTGAAGTCCAAGCTCGTCGCAGGTTGCAACGAAGCTATCCCACTCGCTCATCGGGAGCTGCTTTAACATAAACTTAGAGAGCATCTCATTTCTGTATGTGTCAAGCGCAGTGTAATACTCATCATAAATATCGCGCTCTTCATCATTAAATGAGAGCCACATAGTCGGGTTAAAGTATTCGTTTGCATAGGTAATACCCTTCTTATACTCTTCCACAACAGTCGGGGCAAGACTTGCAATGGCGGTTTCTGTGCCTACGCGGAGATAAGTGCCCATTGTGCCGATACCGTATTTAGCATCAGCGGTCTCTCCTTCACCGAGAATCATTTTCTTGCTACCGTCCTCTAAAACTTCATAAGTCTCGCCTTCCTTACCCCAAGCGAGAAGCTCAAAGCCTTCATCAGAGTACATCCAGTCGATGAAACGGATTGCATTGTCAATGCGCTGCTCATCCCCGGTGTTGCAAACAACTAAAGCACCCGGGTCATTTCTAAAGTTTGCGATCGTTCCGCCAAGTGGCGGTGCCATAACTGCCATATCGAAATCCGGATTGTCCGGCTGGCAGAGATTATTAAAGAACGGAATGCGAACGAGATACTCCGGCATCATAAAGCCGCGGTCAGTTGTCATATACTCCTGCCATGAGTTTGTCGGAATTGTTAAGTAATCCGGTGGAACGAGCTGCTCATCGCTCATCTTCTGGAAGAACGCAATGATATCCTTCATAGTGTCCTCAACAGCACCGTAGTGCCACTTGCCCTCATCGCCGTTATAGTCATAATAGAAGCCTACATCGAAATACGGTTTCCACATTGAGCCCATAACGCAAATGTTTGTAAGGCCCTGACGGAAGCAAAGCGGATATGAATCCGGATATTGCTTCTTAAGCTCGCGAGCTACTTCAAAAAGCTCGTCCTCATTTGTTGGAACCTTTAAGTTGTGCTTTTCAAAAATATCGCGGCGGTATAACCATGAACGGCCGTTACCTGGGAAAACCTCACCGATAACCTGAGCCATGTAAATTTCACCGTCGCCGGATCTTCTTTCTGCCAGAGTCATTGCTCGCTTTTCTTCATCCATATCATCTAAAAGCTTCATAAAGTTCGGCATCTTGTCAAAATTCTGAGAAAGCGGAATGAATGCACCCGAGGATGCATGCGCGTCAGAGTCAGCCTTTGAGCTGGATCTTAAAATATCCGGTAATGTTTCCGGAGATGCCATCATAAGGTTAACCTTTGTAGCAAAGTCTGAATTCGGGATAGCATTGACTTCAAGCTCAACGCCTGCTCCCTCCTCCATATACTTCCAGATTACCCAATCTTCTTTGTACGGCCATGACGGGTGGCTTGCAGTTGTAAGCTTAATAACAGTTCCGTCTGCAAAAAGCTGACCATCAGCCAACTGCTGGTCTCCTGAACCTGTGCCATCATTCTTACAAGCAGCAAATGCAAAAAGCAT
>JAZNOR010000019.1:0-8030 GCA_045589235.1 Eubacteriales bacterium
GATTTAATGGAAAAAGTGGTTTCCGCATATTCGCGCGAACACATTGAAAATTATACCAAAAGCGTTGAAGAAAACAGTATTGAGGAGCATGGTTTTCCGCGCCTTGTGTCTAATCTTGGTATACTTATTGCACACGGCAGAAAGCTTGAGTATAAAGAGCAGTTTAAGAAAATGATGGACTTGTGCTGCCGTGAAATTCCTGTTGCCAAGAAACGAAACAGATACCGTACGGGAAATGATTTTTCTGTTAAGGAAGTTGTTTTTTGTATTCTTGAAGTTGAGAAAGCTCAGGTTTTTGAAAAGTCGGTTACCGATGCTTGGCGAGCTGATTTAGCGAAAATTAACCCATATGAAACATACAGCTCAATTCCGCCAAAAGAGCCGGGGCCGATGGGCAACTGGTCTGCATTTGGCGCTTTCAGTGAACAGATGAGAAAGTATGCAGGCATCGGTGATGAAAGCGAGTTTATTGAATATGAGATTGCATCGCAGATGTTCGCGTTTGACGAAAACGGAATGTATAAAGATCCGCATGAACCGATACTTTACGATTTTGTAGGTCGCCTTCAGCTTGCGGGAGCGCTCCACTTTGGCTATAATGGAAAGTATAAAGAAAAGCTTGAGGAACAACTTTTAAAATCAGCAGATATTACACTTGAGATGCAATCGGTGAGCGGAGATGTACCGTTTGGCGGAAGATCGTGTCAGTTTTTGCACAATCCTACACTCTACGCATCTATATGCGAATTTTATGCTGTATTTTTCAAGAAACGCGGCGATTTAAGTCTTGCAGGAAAATTCAAAAGTGCTGCAAGCTATGCAATGGAAAACTTTAAATTCTGGTTAGATAGCGATGAGTTGCGCCATATTAAAAACTTCTATCCGCGCAATACAAGCTACGGTTGCGAGGATTATGCTTATTTTGATAAATATATGGTAACTTGTGCATCGTGGCTGTATTTAGCTTATGCTTTTGCAGACGATGATATTGAAGAAGTGCCGTGCCCTGCAGAGAGCACAAATTCAATCTGCGAAACAAGTGCTGAGTTCAGAAAGGTCTTGTGCCGTTTTGACGATTATACCGCTGAATTTGAATTAAAAGCTGATGAGCATTACGATGCATCAGGCCTTGGCAGAGTTCACAAGAGAGGCGCTCCCGAAACAATCTGCCTTTCCGTACCGTTTAAAAAGCATAGTGATGACACGGGCTATAAGGTTGACATAGTTAATCCGTCGGGACTGTCAATCTGCGCAGGTATTGAGGCGGATGGGAAATTTGATTACACCTACGATGCAAAAACAAAATACAAATTAATTGAAAAAATATTGACAAATGACTTCTTGCGTGTTAAATTTGAGTGTGAAACCGAGCGGGGCAATATTGTTTACCAAATTTGTAAAATGACAAAAGACGGTATCGAATTTATTGCAGAGGGCGAAGGCGAGCTTCAAATTTTATTCCCTGTATTTTACTTCGACGGTAAGGAATTTACAGATATTGCAATAGAGAAAAATGCTGTTAAGGTTTCTTATAAAGGCGCGGTTTGCGAGTATTCAAGCGATGCTCTCATAATTGACAAAAATCAAGAATATGCAAACAGAAACGGCCATTACAAGGCATATGCCGTGCACGGAAAAAACAAAATTTCACTTAGAATTAAGATTTCGTAAGACCAAGGGGAGAACACTATGCTTAATAAGAAACTTTTAGAGGAGAATATAACAAAGGCAGCGCAGGTTGATTTTGACGAGCATTTCGTTTTTGGATGTGCCTATGCGGTTTGTCAGAACGGTGAGCTTTTACTTAAAAAGTATTTCGGAACAACAAAATTGGGTGGCGATGAAGCGGTTTCTGACAATACTATGTTCCGCTTGGCTTCAATGACGAAGCCGATTACAGGCGTTGCAATTATGATTTTGGTTGACAGAGGCTTAATTGCGCTCGACGATAAAGTTTCAAAATACATCCCTGAATTTGCAGATGTTCACATCATTGATGATGATGGAAATGACCTTGGCAAACCGAAATGCGAGGTTACGATAAGACACCTACTTGCGCACACCTCGGGTTTTGGCAGCAGAACAAAAACAAAGATAACAAAGGAAGACCGCATGACGATTGAGGACACAATAAACTTTTACTTAAAAGAAGGTCTTGAGTTTGAACCAACGAGCGTTGAGCATTACAGCGCTTACGCAGCTTTCGATGTACTCACGGTTATCGCAGAGAAGGTTACGGGAGCACCTTTCGATAAATTCCTGCAGGATGAAATTTTTGACCCATGCGGAATGACTGATATTACATTTAATCCGACAGAGGAACAGTGGAGCCGTTTTATCCAGCTACATAACAAGGTTGACGATAAGTGTGTGGTTGGTGATACAACTGACGGCTGCGTATTTATTGATATGCCGACAACCAGAATCATTTCGGGAGCAGGTCTTGCGGCAACACTTCCGGATTATATTAAATTTGCGGAAATGCTGACAAACGGCGGAAAAGTCGGCGATAAGCAGATTGTATCCGAAGAGGCGCTCAAATTGATGGCGACACCGCAGCTTTCAAAGGATGCATACCCGGGAGATTGTAACTGGGGTCTTACTGTGCGCGTTATAGAAACCGACACTTATGAATGGCTTGTGCCCAAAGGTTCGTTCGGCTGGGCAGGTTATTACGGAACATTTTTCTGGGTTGATCCGGTAAATAAAATTTCTGCGATTTTCCTTAAGAATTCGCTCATTAATAACAACTCGCATAACGATTCCGCAAAGCGCTTTGAGCTTGCGGTAATGGATTCATTTGAATAATAAAAAAGACAGCTTCGAACAAGAAGTTGTCTTTTTTGGTTTTATATGATATAATAAACTTACAAATTATTTAATAACAAGGAGGGCGAAATATGGGATTTTTAAAAGGAAAAACCGCGATTATTACAGGCGCAGGCTTTGCTGCATTGTCTGACGGAAGATGCGGCTCTATCGGTTACGGTATCGCTACCGCTTATGCAAAAGAGGGCGCAAACCTCGTTATAACAGGCCGAAATGTTGCAAAACTTGAAAAGGCTAAGGAAGAGCTTGAAAAGCTTTATGGAATTCGCGTTCTCATAATGCAGGCTGATATTTCAGAAGGTGCTGACAACGAAGCAACTGCAAAGGGTGTTGCCGAGGCGGCAATTAAGGAGTTTGGCAGAATTGACGTTTTAATCAACAACGCGCAGGCATCTGCCTCCGGCGTTACCATTCAGGACCACACAACTGAGCAGTTTAATCTTGCTATGTACTCAGGTCTTTATGCGACCTTCTATTATATGAAGGCGTGCTTCCCGTATCTAAAGGAAACAAAGGGAAGTATTATCAATTTCGCATCGGGCGCAGGTCTTTTCGGGAACTACGGTCAGTGCTCATATGCCGCTGCAAAAGAGGCAATACGCGGTCTTTCACGCGTTGCGGCAACAGAATGGGCGCCCTTTGGCATAAACACAAATGTTGTGTGCCCGCTTGCATGGACAGCGCAGCTTGAGAATTTTGAAAAAGCATATCCTGAAGCATTTAAGGCAAATGTTCATATGCCGCCGGCAGGGCATTTTGGCGATTCCGAGCTTGAAATCGGAAGAGTTTGCGTTCAGCTTGCATCACCCGACTTTAAGTATATGAACGGCGAAACGCTAACCCTCGAGGGCGGTATGGGACTTCGCCCATAAAACAGTACAAAAAAGGCAACTTTCAAAGTTGTCTTTTTTATTTTTGTATGTTATAATAAACTTAAATATATTTATATTGGAGTATTATGAGAACAAATTCCAATAACATCTCTATAAACATCGAACTTGATAACGTGTTCCATCTTGACTGAAAGGAAAAATTTTTATGTTGCATAGCAAAGAAGATTATATAAAGTGTTTAGAGAAAATTATTGCTCCGCTTAAAAGTTATTATACACCCGGTTGTGCCGGGATTAAGTGCGGAAACACAGGTGTGCACTACGGCGAGGCGGCAGCACTTATGGAGGGCTTTACCCGCGTTTTGTGGGGACTTGCTCCACTTTGGGGCGGTGATGGCAACATTTCTGATTTTGACAATATTTGTCTTAAAGGAATTATAAACGGAACAGACCCCGAAAGTCCCGAATATTGGGGAAAGGTTGAAGACTATAATCAGCGTATAGTTGAGTCGGCAGCACTTGGCTTAGCTCTAGTTTTGGCGCCACATAAGGTTTGGGAGCCGCTTAATGACAAGCAAAAGGATAATTTTCACAAATGGCTTTTGCAGATAAATGAAGCAAAGGCGTGGGGCAACAACTGGAAGTTTTTTGCGGTACTCGTGAATTTAGGTCTTAAAAATGTGGGTGTTTCATATAGCAAAGAGCTTATAGCTCACGGTATCGAGTGCTTCCATAGCTATTACACGGGCGACGGTTGGTATACCGACGGTATTGACGGTCGCGTTGACTATTATATTGGCTTTGCAATTCATTTTTACTCGCTTATTTATGCAAAGGTTATGGAAAAAGATGACCCTGAAAACAGCAGAAAATTTAAAGAGCGCGCATGCATTTTCGCAAAGGATTTTATTTATTGGTTTGACAACGAGGGAAGAGCGCTTGCATTCGGTCGTTCGCTGACTTATCGCTTTGCGCAGTGTGCTTTCTGGAGTGCGTGTGTTTTTGCGGGAATTGAGCCGTTTTCACTCGGCGTTATGAAGGGGATTATCTCACGTCACATTAAGTGGTGGCTTAGTCAGCCGATATTCGATAATGCAGGCGTGCTCACCATAGGATATGCATATCCGAATATGAATATGGCTGAGGATTACAATGCTTTCGGCTCGCCTTATTGGGCGCTTAAATCCTTCTTGATTTTAGCACTTCCCGATGACCACGAATTTTTTAAGGTTAAGGCAGAGCCACTGCCTGAGCTTGATGGAGTACACGTAATTCCAAAGGCGGATATGATAATTCAGCATTTCGGAAGCTATAACGTTGCGCTCACGGCAGGTAAGATAAATGTTGCGCACTACGCGGAAAAATACTCTAAATTTGCATACAGTTCAAAATATGGATTCAGCGTTTCGCGTTCATATATTAACATTGCATACACCGCCGCTGACAGTATGCTTGCATTTGAGATTGATGATATGATATACGTAAGGCGCGAGTGCACCGATTGCGGAATCGAAGATGGTGTTGTGAAGTCGAAATGGTCGCCGTTTAAGGGAATAACCGTTGAAACACAGCTTATCCCGACAGCTGACGGTCATATAAGACGACACACAATAAATTCAGAAATTGATTGTATAGCTTATGACAGCGCGTTTGCAACGGAGGAAGGTAATATTTCGGGCGATGGCGAATGCATTACCGTAAAATGCGCATCAAATACGAATATTATGGACCCGTATGCTAAAATGAAATCAGTAAAATATGCGATTTCAAAGGGCGTTACACAGATTGAAACAAAGGTAAGTTATCCACTTTAATTGGGGTGAAAAAATGGCTAAGAGAAAGACAACTAAAAGAAAAAGCACGAAGAAAAGAAGTGCACCGCGCAAGATGACGCAGAAGGAGCGTGCACGCTATAACGGTTATTGGGCGATTGCACTGTGCTTTTTAGCTCTTCTGTTCCTGCTTGCAATATTTGGAGTCGATGCGGTAGTTATCGGCTTTTTGGGTAATTTCGCAAAAGGAATTTGCGGTACGGGATTTTATACATTACCTGTATTTTTGGTTGCCGCTGCAGTCTCTCTCTTTGTTTGCAGAGGAAAACCTGTTAAGGGCAGAGTTATATGTGCGCTTATGTCACCAATTTTGATTGGCTGCACCGTACATAGCTTTACAGGTTCTAAGGAGCTTATATCCTTTGCTGAAATGTACAACTCCGGCGGAGTTATTTCAGGCTACATTGCAACTCTTTTAAATAGCTGGATAAGCCCTATTGCAACGATTGTTTTATTTGTTATTTTAACGGTTATCGTGTGCCTCGCAAGCTTTAATATAACCGTTGTCACAGTTTATGAATTTATCCGCGATATTATTGCAACAATACCGCGCGGCGTTGAATACGAGGAAGAGGAAACCTACGAGGAGGAAGAGGAGCACGAGGTTGTTAAAATGCCTAAGCGCCGTCGTCCTGTAATAGATGTTCCGCTTGACGGTGAAGAGCGCAAGGAGCCTGAAATCGGCGCGCCGTTTGAGCTGCCCGAAAGTACGGTTAAAACGCCGGCAGAGGTGCTTGCTGAGGAAATGGCAAACGCTCCGATTGAGCCGTATCACATAAACGAAGAGGGCTTTGCAGATGTTGAAGAGCCTGCAGAAGAAGAGTCCGTGGAAATTGAAATTCCAGATGAGGTTTTTGATACCGATGAAAAGGAAACCGAGGGCGAGCAGAAAGCTATTTACCACTATCCGCCGATTTCACTTCTTAAGGCACCGTCAAAAACCGTTACAGGTGAGAGTCAGGCGGAATTAAATGCACGCGCAAAGCACCTTGCAGAGGTAATTCACAGCTTCGGAATTGAAGTGCATATTTTAAATATCGTATGCGGTCCGTCTGTAACACGCTATGAGGTTCAGCTTGATGCAGGCGTTAAATTCTCGCGCCTAACAAGCCTTACAGATGATATTGCTCTTGCGCTCGGCGCATCAAGCGTTTACATTGCGCCGATTCCGAACAAATCTGCAATCGGAATTGAAGTGCCGAATAAAATTGTGCAGACGGTTACAATTCAAGAGGTTATCGCCTCCAAAGAGTTTTCACAGAATGAAAGCCGCGTTGCATTTGCAATGGGTAAGGATATTTCCGGTAATTGTATGATTGGCGATATTGCAAAGCTTCCGCATCTTCTCATTGCAGGTACTACCGGATCGGGTAAATCTGTTTGTATGAACTCGATTATCATAAGCCTTCTTTACCGTTCAACGCCGGAAGAAGTGCGCCTTATTATGATTGATCCGAAGATGGTTGAGCTTGGTATTTATAACGGCATACCGCATCTTTTAGTTCCTGTTGTTACCGACCCGAAAAAGGCGTCCGGTGCATTGCAATGGGCGGTGCTTGAAATGATGAAGCGCTATAAATTATTTGCAGACAGCAGTGTTCGCGATATGCAGTCGTATAACAAGATGATTGAAGAAAAGGGCGAGGGTGAGAAGCTTCCGCAAATTGTTATTGTTATCGACGAGCTTGCCGACCTTATGGTCGTTGCGCGCAAAGAGGTTGAAGATTCGATTATGCGACTCACTCAGATGGCGCGTGCAGCGGGAATGCATCTTATCATCGCAACTCAGCGCCCGTCTGTTGACGTCATCACGGGTGTAATTAAATCAAATATACCGTCGCGAATTGCATTTGCAGTTGCATCAAAGGTTGAGTCTAATATTATTCTCGGCAGTATGGGCGCAGAAAAACTTATCGGCCGCGGTGATATGCTCTTTAACCCAATCGGATCAACCAAGCCGACAAGAATTCAGGGCTGCTTTATTTCAGGCTCTGAGGTTGAAGCGGTTGTTGAATTTGTTAAGAAAAGCGGCGTTGCTGAATATTCTGAGGAAATTATCGAGCAGATTGAACGCCAGGCTGAACAGAAGGAAAGCGGTGGAGCTCCCGGTGAAGACGGCGATATGGAAGCAGATGAAATGCTCGATTCTGCAATCGATGTTGTTGTTGAATCAGGTCAGGCTTCCGTTTCAATGCTTCAGCGCAGATTAAAGCTCGGCTATTCGCGTGCAGCACGCATTGTTGACCAGATGGAGGAGCGCGGAATAGTCGGTCCATTTGAGGGTGCAAAGCCGCGTCAGGTTTTAGTTACGAAAGAACAGTGGCAGGAGATTAAAATGCGCCGCGAGAGTATTTAGAGGATAATTTATGAATGATTTTTTACCGATATCAAAAGCGGATATGGAAGCGCGTGGTTGGGATAGCTATGATTTTCTCTGCATTACGGGAGATGCATATGTTGACCATCCGAGCTTCGGCTTTGCCATTATTACAAGAACTTTAGAGGCGGCAGGCTATCGGATAGCTGTGCTTTCTCAG